>CALLNA010000020.1 GCA_938005655.1 uncultured Novosphingobium sp. | reverse complement strand
GGCCGAGAGTGCGTCGGGCACGACCAGCCGGTTGTCGCGGTAGAGGTCCTTGAGATAGGCCTGGTGCCACCGGGCCGGCAGGTTGGTGGTGTCACCGTTCCAGTGCAGCATGTCGAAGGCCGGATAGTCCTGCCCGAGCAGGTAGTGGTTGACCACGTAGTTCCAGATCAGGTCGTTGCCGCGCAGCAGGTTGAAGGTCGCGGCCATGTAGCGCCCGTCGAGATAGCCCTCGGGCGAGAGCTGGGCGAGGGTGGCGATCTGCTGGTCGTCGATGAAATGCTTGAGCTCGCCGGCCTTCTCGAAGTCGACCTGGGCGGTGAAGAAGGTCGCGGTCCCGATCCGCTCCGCCTCGCCGCGGCGGGCGAGGACGGCGAGCGTCGCGGCGAGCGTGGTGCCGGCAACGCAATAGCCGATCGCGTGGACCGCCGGCACCTTGAGCCGCTTGCGGACCGCGTCGACCGCCTCGATCTGGGCGCGGATGTAGTCGTCCCAGACCACGTCGGCCATGCTCGCGTCGGCCGACTTCCACGAGACCATGAACACCGTGAGGCCCTGCTCGACCGCCCAGCGGACGAAGCTCTTGGCCGGATTGAGGTCGAGGATATAGAAGCGGTTGATCCACGGCGGAAAGATCACCAGCGGCACGGCGAGCACCTTGGCGGTGGTCGGCGCATACTGGATGAGCTGGAACAGCCGGCTCTCATAAACGACCTTGCCCGGCGTCACCGCGATGTTCTCGCCGAGCTTGAAGGCGTCGGGGTCGGTGTGGGTGAGCTGGCCGCGGCGCAGGTCGGCGATCAGGTGCTCCATGCCCTTGACCAGGCTCTGGCCCTTGGTCTCCAGCGCGCGGTCGATGACCAGCGGGTTGGTCAGGGGGAAGTGGTCGGGGCTCAGCGCCTCGACCAGGGTGCGCACGGCGAAGCGGAGCTGCTCGTGCTTCACCGGATCGATCCCGGCGAGCTTGTCGACCGCGCCCTCGATCTGCTCGGCGAGCATCAGGTAGGTCTGGTGGAGCACGGCGTAGAGCGGCTGCTCGCGCCACTTGGGGTCGGCGAAACGGCGGTCCCGGCGCGGCAGGCCGCCGTCGCCCTCGTTACCTCCGGCCTGGCCGAGCACGCTTCGCCACAGCGCCAGGCCGTCCTCGATCATCCGGCCCTGGGCCTTGCCCCAGCTGCTCACCAGGGTCAGCCATTGCGCGGCGGCGGGGCCGGCGCTCTGGCCCTGCTGGAAGTCCAGCCATTGCTTGCGGAGCTGCTCGCCGACGGCGGCCCAGTGCGCCGGATCGCCCGTGTCCGTGGGCGTGGCGGCGGCCGTGGGGTTCAGCATGACCCGGCTCATCGCCGTCAGCGCGTCGGTCTGGAACTTGAGGATCTGTCCGAGGAAATCGCTGCCGCCGTCCGGTGAATCGCCCATCACATGCTCCTTGGCCACCGGCACCTTAGCGCGGCGCGCGGGCCAAGGCTATTTGTTGCGATGCGGCAGGCCCCTGGTCAGCGGGTGGTGCAGCGCGCCGCGCCGGCCGGGCGGTAGCTCGCGGTGAACTTGGGGATATTGTCCGACCGCTCGCCGAAGTCGTAGCCGTCGCCCAGGTTGAGGTCGATCGCCCGGCCGCCGGGCGCATCCTCGTTGGCATAGGTCTCCAGCGTGATGTTCTTGCGCTCCTTGCCCCAGAGGCCGTGGCCGTGGAGGTATTCCTCGCGCAGGCGGCGCGAGAGGAAGCGGAACAGGGTCGCGCCGCAGGTCCCGTCTGCGGCGACGCTGACCCCGCAGAAGTCGCGGCCGCAGGGGGCGATGTCGATCGTCTTGTAGAGCCGCCCGCGGCTGGAGAAGACCTCCTTCGCCCCGCTGACCGTCCAGCGCCCGAAATAGGGGGAGCGCGGATCGGGCGCGGATCGGGCCGCGGCGGCCGGCTGCGGCGCTTCGGCCAGGACGGTACCGGCGGCCAGCGCGAGGAGGCCCGCCGCTGCGAGGCCAATCGACATGCGTCCGATTGAATGGGATACCCTGGCCATGTCCGCCTCCACCCTCGAAACGCGGGACCGGCGCAGCCGGCCGTTGCGCGTGATGCGCTGGATCGTCCTAGCAGGGATCGCGGCCTTTGTAACGATGGTCGCGGTCAAGGCCTTCATGCAGGCCTTCGACCAGGACGACTTCCCCGAGGACCTGCTGGTCAAGGTCGAGCTGATGCCGGCGATCTTCCCGCTGCACATGCTCACCGGGGCGCTCGCGCTGGTGCTGATTCCGGCGGCGCTGCTGTTGCGGCCGTGGCCGCGATGGCACCGCCTGGCCGGACGGATCGCGGCGGCGGACGTGCTGGTCGCGGGCGTGACCGCCTATCCGGTCGCCCTGGTCGCGCCGGTCACGCCGTGGTCGGCGGCGGGCTTCGCCGCGCAGGCGACGGTCTGGCTGATCTTCCTCGCGCTCGGCCTGTGGAACATCCGCCGCGGCCGCCCCCTGGCGCATCGCCGCTGGATGCTGCTGATGACCGCCACGGCCTCGGGTGCGATTTTTTTCCGCATCTATCTCGCTTCGTGGGCGATTTTGGCCCAAGGGAGGCACTTCGCCGTCTTCTATGCCTGCGATGCCTGGATTGCCTGGCTGCTTCCGCTCCTCGCGACCCTGGCGTTTCTCAAACGGGCTGGCGGACGGCGAGCGATTGCCCGATAAGGGCGTCCACCTGCAACAAGGAAAGGTCCGACAGGAAAAGTCCAATGGAAGATGAGTTCTACCGCATCAAGCGACTGCCGCCCTATGTCATCGCCGAAGTGAATGACATGCGAGCCGCAGCACGCGCAGCGGGCCGGGACATCATCGACCTGGGCATGGGCAATCCGGACCTGCCGCCGCCGAGCCATGTGATCGACAAGCTGTGCGAGGTCGCGCAGAAGCCCGACGCGCACGGCTATTCGGCGTCCAAGGGCATCCCCGGCGTGCGCAAGGCGCAGGCCAACTACTACGCCCGCCGCTTCGGCGTGGAGCTCGATCCCAATACCGAGGTCGTGATGACCATGGGCTCGAAGGAAGGGCTGGCCAGCCTGGCGACGGCAATCACCGCGCCGGGCGACGTCGTGCTCGCCCCGAACCCGAGCTATCCGATCCACACCTTCGGCTTCATCATCGCCGGGGCCACGATCCGCTCGGTGCCGACCACGCCGGACGAGCGCTATTGGGAATCGCTCGACCGGGCGATGGCCTTCACCGTGCCGCGGCCCTCGATCCTGATCGTCAACTATCCGTCGAACCCGACGGCCGAGACGGTGGACCTCGCCTTCTACG
>CALLNA010000019.1 GCA_938005655.1 uncultured Novosphingobium sp. | reverse complement strand
CGGGCGAATAGGCGGCTGCTTGCGGTTCGGGGCGCATCCGGCGATAGTGGGCGTCCGCCTGTCCGGGCGCAAGCCGCGCCGCCGCCAAGAGGGACCATGAGCGAGTTCTCCGACCAGTACTGGACCAGCCGCGATGGGCTGAAGCTGCATTATCGCGACTATCCAGGGCCGAGCGGGGAGCAAGGCCGCCCGCCGGTGCTGTGCCTGCCGGGACTGACGCGCAACGCCCGCGACTTCGAGAAGCTCGCCGGGGCGCTCGCGGGGCAGCGGCGCGTGCTCTGCCCGGACATGCGCGGGCGCGGCGACAGCGCCTATTCGAAGGATTCGGCGACCTACAACCCGCTCCAGTACGTCGAGGACGTGACCGCCCTGCTCGACGAGGCGGGTATCCCGCGCTTCGTTGCGGTGGGGACCTCGCTCGGCGGGCTGATGACCCTGCTCCTCGCGGCCACGGCGCCGGAGCGGATCGCCGGGGCGGTGCTCAACGACATCGGCCCGGAGATCGAGGTGACCGGGCTGGAGCGGATCGGCAGCTATGTCGGCCAGGGCCGGACCTTCCCGACCTGGATGCACGCGGCGCGGGCGCTGGAGGAGGGGCACGGGGCCTTCTTCCCCGAGAACGACATCGCCGACTGGCTCGACATGGCCAAGCGGACGATGACCGTGGGCAGCAACGGGCGGATCGTCTTCGACTACGACATGAAGATCGCCGAGCCGTTCAAGCAGGCCGGCGGCGCGGCCCCGCCCGACCTCTGGCCGACGCTCCAGGGGTTGGCCGGCAAGCCGGTCCTGCTGATCCGCGGCGCGCTGTCGGACGTGCTCTCGGAGGCGACCTTCGCGCGGATGGGCGAGGCCCTGCCGCAGGCCGAGACGCTGACCCTGCCGCGGATCGGCCACGCTCCGACGCTCGACGAGCCCGAATGCGTCGCGGCGATCCGCCGCCTGCTCGACCGGGCCGCCTGACCCCTTGCTGCGCGTCCTGCACCTCCATTCGAGCTTCAGCGCGGGCGGCAAGGAGCTGCGCTGCGCTCGCCTCATCAACGCCTTCGGCCCCGGCCTGGCCCACACCGTGGTCTCGGCCGAGCCCGGCGAGCTGGACGCGGCCAAGGCGATCGACCCCAAATGCCGGGTGGATTATCCCGACGACTTCCCCTCGCTGACCGGCAAGCCCCGGCCCGGCCGGCTCCAGCAGCTCGCCCGGGCGATGCAGGGCTACGACCTCGTCCTCACCTACAACTGGGGGGCGATGGACGCGGTCATGGCCCATACCCTGTTCAGTGGGCTCTATGGCCTGCCGCCGCTGGTCCACCACGAGGACGGCTTCAACCAGGACGAGGCCGACGGGCTCAAGCGCGGGCGCAACTGGTATCGCCGCCTCGCCCTGGGCCGCGCCGCTGCGCTGGTCGTGCCCTCGGCCCGGCTGGAGGCCATCGCCCTCGACACCTGGCAGCAGCCGCGCGGGCGGGTGAGGCGCATCGCCAACGGCATCGCCACGGCGCGCTACGGCAAGAAGCCCCGGCCCGACGCGCTGCCCCGCGTCATCAAGCGCCAGGACGAGCTGTGGCTCGGCACCGTGGCCGGGCTGCGCGCGGTCAAGAACCTGCCGCGCCTGGTCCGCGCCTTCGCCGCCATGCCCGAGCCGTGGCAGCTCGTGATCCTCGGCGAGGGGCCGGAGCGCGACGCGATTCGCGACGAGGCGCTGCGCCAGGACGTGGGCCACCGCGTCCACCTGGCCGGCTTCGTCGCCGATCCGGCCTCGGCGATCGGCCTGTTCGACCTTTTCGCCCTGTCCTCCGACAGCGAGCAGTTCCCGATCTCGGTGGTCGAGGCGATGGCCGCCGGCCTCGCCGTGGCCGCGCCCGACGTCGGCGACGTGCGGGCGATGGTGGCCGAGGCGAACCTGCCGCTGATCTCCCCGGCGAGCGACGAGGCGGCGCTGGCCGCGGCCCTCCTGCGCCTCGGCGGGGACGCGGCCCTGCGCCGTTCGCTTGGCCGGGCCAACCGCGACAAGGCGCGGGCCGAGTTCGACGAGGGCGGGATGATCGCCGCCTACCGCGCGGTCTATGCCGCCGCGATGGGGCGGAGCGATTTTCCCTGACGGCCCGGTTTTTTCGGGGTCGCGGGGGACAATTCACCTGCGCTTCAGGCGCGAGGGTCCACGCGCCATTGAAATGAGCGAGCCATCCGCTAAACAGCGCGGCACCTTCGACTTATCATTTGCAGAGGCAATTTGGCCCTTCGTCCTGAAAATCCGCAGTCCCGCAACGAGCAGATCGCCCAGAACCGGGCGGCGCAGCAGGACGTGTTCGTCCGCGAGGTCGACGACGCCCTGCGCGAGGACGAGCTGCGCGATGCCTTCCAGCGCTGGGGCAAGGCCATCGGCGCGGCGGTGGTCGTGGGCCTGCTCGGCCTGGCCGGCTTCCTCTACTGGCAGCAGCACAGCCACAAGCTGGCGTCGGAGAACGCCGAGAAGTTCACCTTCGCGCTCGAGGACGTCGAGGCGGGCAAGCTCAAGGACGGCGACGCCAAGCTGGCCGCGCTGCTCAAGGACGCGGGCGACGGCACCAAGGCCGCCGCGCGGCTGATGCAGGGCGGCATCGCCGTCGAGCAGGGCCGCACCGCCGACGCGATCAAGCTGTTCGACGCGGTCGCCGCCGATTCCAGCGCGCCGCAGCCCTATCGCGACCTCGCCGCGATCCGCGCCGTTGCGGCGAACTTCGACGCGATGAAGCCCGAGGACGTCGTCGCCCGGCTCAAGCCGCTGGCCGAGCCGGGCAAGCCGTGGTTCGGCAGCGCCGGCGAGCTGGTCGGCCTGGCCTATCTCAAGCAGGGCAAGAACGACCTTGCCGGCCCGCTTTTCGCCGCGATCTCGCGCGACAAGGAAGCGCCGGATTCGCTGCGCGCGCGCGCGCGCCATATGGCCGGGCTGCTCGGCGTCGACGCGATCGACGACGATGACGTCGCCCGCGCCGCCGGCACCGCGCCCGGCCAGAATTAACGGGCCGGATGGCGGCCGGGAATTGACGGGCTCATGGACATGATGGATCGTACTGGATCGGTCTCGGAGGGGGTTTCCGAATGAAGGGTTTCACCAAGTTCCGCCCTGTCGCGGCTCCGCTGCTGCTGGTCCTCGCGCTGAGCGTCTCGGGCTGCGGCGTGTTCGGCGGCAAGGGCAAGCCGACGACGCCGACCGTGGGCAATCGCGTGCCGATCCTCTCGCGGATCGAGAGCTCGGCCAAGGCCGACCCGTCGATCCGCGAGGTGGCGGTCGTGCTGCCGCCGGCCGAGGTCAATCCGGAATGGCCCCAGGCGGGCAACACCGCGAACAAGAGCTACGGCAACCTCGCGCTGAGCGCCGCGCCGCAGCGGCTCTGGACGGTCGGCATCACCGGCTCGAACAACAAGCGCCGCCTCGCCGCCTCGCCGGTGATCGGCGAGGGCAAGATGTTCGTCATGGACACCGAAGGCGTGGTCCACGCCTTCGACGCCGGCTCGGGCGCGCCGCTGTGGCAGGCGAGCTTCGACGTCAAGGGCCACGGCGCCAGCTCGGTCTTCGGCGGCGGCGCGAGCTATGACGGCGGCCGGGTCTATATCACCACCGGCCTGGGCGTGGTCGCCGCGCTCGACGCCAAGGACGGCAAGGAGATCTGGCGGGTCAAGCCGGCCGGGCCGCTGCGCGGCTCGCCGACGATCGCGTTGAACGCGGTCTATGTGATGACCCAGAACAACGAAATCTATGCGCTGAACGCCGCGGACGGCAAGCTGCTGTGGAACGAGTCCGGCTCGCTCGGCCAGGCCGGCGTGTTCGGCGTCGCCGCACCGGCGGTCGGGCAGGGCACGATCGTCGCCGGCTACAGCTCGGGCGAGCTGGTCGCCTACCGCTACGAGAACGGGCGCGGGCTGTGGTCCGACGCCCTGGCGCGGACCTCGCTCTCGACCTCGGTGGGCGTGCTGACCGACATCGACGCCGACCCGATCATCGACCGCGGCCGCGTCTTCGCGCTGGGCCAGGGCGGGCGCATGGCGGCCTACGAGCTGGTCTCCGGCCAGCGCATCTGGGAGCTCAACCTCGCCGGCATCTCGACTCCGGCGATCGCCGGCGACTGGATCTTCGTCCTGACCGACGAGTCCAAGCTGCTGTGCATCGCCCGCACCACCGGCAAGGTCCGCTGGGTCACGCAGCTCCAGCGCTACAAGAACGTGGAGAAGCGCAAGAACCCGTTCTACTGGTCCGGCCCGACGCTGGCGGGCGGCCGCCTGTGGCTGACCAACTCGCGCGGCGAGGTCTATTCGGCCAGCGCGGCGGATGGCTCGGCAACCTTCTTCGCCAAGCTCGGCGACGCGATCACCCACGCGCCGGTCGTGGCCGGGCAGACGCTCTACGTCATGGACGACGACGGGAAGATCAGCGCGTTCCGGTGATCGGCGTCCGGCGGAAGCCGGACGATCGCAGCACCGGCCCGCTCCCCCGCCCGGCCACCCACGGCACGGTATTCTATGGGTGGCCGGGCGGGGAGCGGGCCGGTGCCGCTTCTACGTCAGTAGAAAAACCACCCGGCTTGCCGTTCTTACGATCTCAAGCTAGCTTGAGCTATCGTTTGGGCGGGGGCCGCCAATGGACAAGAACGACCTGATCCAGATCGGCGAGCTGGCTCGCCGGACCGGGCTCGCAGTGTCCGCGATCCGCTTCTACGAGAGCAAGGGCCTGATCGCCCCGTTCCGGACCATGGGCAACCAGCGCCGGTTCCTGCGCTCCGACATCCGCCGCCTCAGCGTGATCGTGATCGCCCAGCGGCTCGGCCTGGGGCTCGCCGAGATCGAGAGCGCGCTGGCCTCGCTGCCGCGGGGGCGCACGCCGACGCTGACGGACTGGCAGCGGGTCAGCCGCTCGCTGCGCGACGAGCTCGACAGCCGGATCAAGCTGCTGACCCGGACCCGCGCCAAGCTCGACGAATGCATCGGCTGCGGCTGCCTCAGCCTGAGCCGCTGCCAGATCTTCAACCGCGAGGACCGGGCGGCGCTGAGCGGCCCGGGCCCGCGTTTCGTGCTGGGATAGGACATCGTTCACCAAGCCTGTTGCATCCTCGCGCCGGCGCGTTCCACATGGGCGCGAGCAGGAGCGTAAGGCGATGTCCGAGCAGAAGAAGGCCTATAAGCAGGCGCTGAAGCACATGCAGCGCGAGCTGGTGACGATGATGCGCTGGGTCCAGGAGACGGGGGCGCGGGTGGTCGTGCTGGTCGAGGGGCGCGACACGGCGGGCAAGGGCGGGGTGATCTCCGCGATCCGCGCCAAGGTCAATCCGCGCCAGTGCCGCGTCGTCGCCCTGGCCAAGCCGACCGAGCGCGAGGCCGGGCAATGGTATTTCCAGCGCTATGTCAGGCACTTTCCCACGGCGGGCGAGGTCGTGCTGTTCGACCGGAGCTGGTACAACCGCGCCGGGGTCGAGAAGGTCATGGACTTCGCCACCGGCGGCCAGGTCGCGGCCTTCCTCAAGGCGGCCCCGACCTTCGAGAAGCTCCTGGTCGACGACGGCATCCTGCTGTTCAAGTACTGGCTGTGCTGCGACCAGGAGGAGCAGGAGCAGCGCTTCGCCGAGCGCCATGTCGATCCGCTGAAGGGCTGGAAGCTCTCCCCCATCGACCTCTCCGCGCGCGAGAAGTACGACGACTACACCAGGGCGCGCGAGGCCATGCTCGAGGCGACCCACACCAAGCACGCGCCCTGGACCCTGGTCGACTTCAACGACCAGAAGCGCGGCCGCCTGACCCTGATCCGCGATTTCCTCGACCGGATGCCCGACCGCGAGGTGCCCCCGCCGGACCTCGACCTGCCGCCGCTCGGCCACCGCCCGCACGAGGAGCGCTTCACCGTGTTGCAGCCGATTCCGGGGTTCGAGCCTTAGCTTGAATCCTCCCCGTTTTTGCGAAGCGCAAATGGGGAGCGGGGCCGCCGATTGTTTGCGCTCCTATCCCCGTTCGTCGCCCCGGGCTTGATCCGGGGCCCCGCTTCTTCCTGCGTGACGCCGGAAAAGGAAGCGGGACCCCGGGTCAAGCCCGGGGTGACGAGGTTCGGGGGTGGGGAGAGGCTGGCGCGCCAGGCGCGCCTCATCGCCCGCTGGCGAATGCGGGGTAACGCCGGGAGG
>CALLNA010000018.1 GCA_938005655.1 uncultured Novosphingobium sp. | reverse complement strand
CCGGCCCACTCCCCCGGCCCGACCACCCAGAGCCTACACTGTCGGGTGGTCGGGCCGGGGGAGTGGCCGGCACCGCACCTGATTCAGCTGCGCTGAATCAGACTCTAGCGCCGGTTCCTCTCGTCCTGCTCGCGCAGCTTGGCCCAGAGCTGCTCGGTCCCGGCCTCCTGCGCCTTGTTCACGTATTGCGAGGCGACGAGCCAGCCCTTGATCGGCTGGAGCGGCCAGACGCAGCCGAACCCCAGCAGCGGGAACGAGGTCACGAGATGGACCCACAGCGGCGGATCGTAGGCGACCTGGAGCCAGACCACGAAGAAGATCAGCGGGAAGGCGATGATGCACAGCGAGAAGAACGCCGGGCCGTCGTCCGGCGCGGCGAAGGAATAGTCGAGCCCGCAGCTCGGGCAAGTGTCCTGGAGCTTGAGCCACTTGCGGAACATCGGCCCCTTGCCGCAGCGCGGGCAGAGCCCTTTCCACCCGCAGCGGACGATCCACGCGAACTTCTCGCTGCCTTCCAGATTCCGTTCCGACATATGCGTACCCTCGACCGCCCCGAAAGGGCCCCGGCGCGAATCCGCAGGGTTGCGGACCGCCGCTGCGCTCTAGGAATTCGGGCACGGCTGGTCCAGCGGGCAATGCCGGACGCGGGGGCCGGCGGGCGATAATCCGGCCATCGTCCGCGCGAAGCGAATTTCTTCATCTATGTTAAAGCGTTAGCCCCCCGCACCGCGCTACCGGCGCCATCCGGGGCGGGGGGATCGACGACGCGCTCCGTTGACGCCTGCGGAGTGGGGAATGCCGGATACGCTACAGCAAGTCCTCGAACGGATGCTGCGGAGGTTCGCGCTGCGGGCGCCGCTCGTCCAGCAGGACCGCGACGCGCTGTTCGACCTGCCGTTCACGCTGCGCTCGCTCGAGCCCGGCCAGTGGCTGATCCGCGAGGGCAATTCGGCGACCAACAGCGCGCTGATCGTCTCTGGCCTGGCCTATCGCCACAAGAGCACGATCGACGGCGACCGCCAGATCCTGAGCTTCCACGTGCCCGGCGATTTCGTCGACCTCGAAGGCTCGCTGCTGTCGGTCGCCGACCACACCGTCCAGACGCTGACACAGGCCGAGCTCGCGCTGGTGCCGGTGGGAGCGCTGCGCCAGCTCATGACCGACCGGCCGCTGCTCGCCCAGGCGATGTGGATCGACACGCTGATCGACGCGGCCGTGGCCCGCGAGTGGATCGTCAACGTGGGCCAGCGCGACGCCCGCGGCCGGATCGCGCATATCCTCTGCGAGTTCGCCTGCCGGCTGCGCCTGGCCGGCCTCTCCGGCGACGACGGCTACGAGCTGCCCGTGACCCAGGAGCACCTTGCCGACGCAACCGGGCTCACCACGGTCCACGTCAGCCGGACCCTGATGACGCTGGAGCGCGAGGGGCTGGTCAAGCGGCTCAAGCGGTTCATCGCCATCCCCGACTGGGAGAAGCTGAAAAGCGCCGCGGGGTTCAACGAGCTCTACCTGCACCTCGACCAGGTCTCGGCCTGACGCCGGTCGGCGGCAAGCGCCAGCCTAGCGGGCGACGGCGCTCGCCCAGTTGCTCATCCGGTCCCACATATGCTGTCGGGTGCCGGCGAAGCTCTGGCAATGGCCGGACCGGGGCAGGATCATCAGGGTCACGTCGGAGCTGCCGCGGTAATAGGCGGGCTCGGCGTGGGGATCGGGCGAGACGTCGCGCTCGCCGAGGCAGATGAACACCGGCACGTCGATCCGCCCCGCCTCCTCCGCGACGATGCGGGTGCGGATCGAGTCGAAGCCGATCGAGGTCGGCGTCTCCACGGCGAGCAGGTCGTCCGCGGCGATCACGTCGGCGGGCACGTCCTCCCAGTGGAAGCCTTCGTGGAGCGCGGCGCGGGCGTTGGTCGAATAGTCCGGCGCCGCCCCGGCCGGCAGGAAGTCGGCGGCGCGCTGCTTCTTGCCGCCCATCGTGAAATGGACGCCCTCGGCGGTATAGCCGATGATCATCACCCCGTCGTAGGTGCGGTGCCCGGCCTGCTGGACGATGGTCTGCATCCCGCCCATCGAATGGCCGCCGCCGATCCGCGCGAAGCCGGCCACCGGCCCTAGCCCTTCGTGCAGGGTTCCGGCGGCGAGCCGGTCGAAGAACTGCATGGCCGCGGCATGGTTGGCCGCCGCGACGACCTGGCGTGTCGCCTGCTGCTGGTCGGGCAGGCGCGTCGACCCGCCGACGCCGAGGTGATCGGCGAGCAGCACGACATTGCCGAGGGCGGCGAGATGCTCGGCCGCGCTGTAGCCGGGGCGGCCGGGAATGACGGCGTGATGGTAACGCTTGTCGTAGCTCCCGCCCGCGGTCAGCACCATCGCCACGGGACGGTCGGGCAGCCGGTCGGGCAGGAACAGCCATGCCGAGATCGTCGCCTTGCGCCCGTCCACGGCTGCGGCGGGCAGCGCCGCGGTCACGTCGAAATCGATCGGGAACGGCCCCGCCATGCAGCTTCTCCTCTCAAGTCATCACTTGATGACTTATGCAGCGCTTGCCATCGAGTCAATCGGCGGCGAGGAAGCGGCATGGACAGCGCCACTCCCCCGCCCGCCCGCTGGCGACGCGACGCGGCCCGGACCAGGGCGCGGATTCTCGCCGCCGCGCAACAGGCCTTCGCCGAGCGCGGCTACGGCCAGGCCGGCATCCGCGCGATCGCCGCCCTCGCGGGGGTCAATTCGGCGATGCTGCTGCGCTACTTCGGCTCGAAGGCCGGGCTGTTCGAGGCGGCGCTGATCGACGCGATCCCGCAGTTCGAAGGGCTGGACCTGGCGCACGACGGCTTCGGCGCGCGGCTGACCGCGCAATATCTCGCCGGCTCGCTCGACCTGCGCGCCCAGGCGATGATCGCGCTGTCGAGCAGCGATCCCGAGGCGCGGATGATCGCGGCGCGGGTGATGGAGGAGCACGGGATCAAGCCGCTCGCCGATTGGCTCGGCCCGCCGAACGCGCGGACGCGGGCGGTGCGGATGACCATGCTCTCGACCGCCTTCATGCTCTACACCCGCCAGGTGCCGCTGATGCCGCCCGACGCCGCGGTGGACAGCGACACCGCCGCCTGGCTCGCGCGCTCGCTCCAGGCGATCATCGACGAGCGGTAGAGCCCGATTGCCCCTCGCCCCGGCCCATGCAAAGGGACGGGCGATGACCGCCGAGATCGATCCCTTCCACGCCATCGCCATCGGCGAGCTGGCCTATGCGCTCCAGGCGCAGGGACGCGCGGTGGTCCACATGGAGTACGGCCAGCCCTCGACCGGGGCGCCGGCCGCCGCGCTCGCCGTGGCGCACCGGGTGCTCGACAGCGATCCGATGGGCTATTGGGAGAACCCCGGGCTCAAGGCGCGGATCGCCGCGACCTATGCCGAGCGGCACGGCGTCGCGGTCGAACCGCGGCAGGTGATCCTGACCTGCGGCGCCTCGCCCGCGCTGGTCCTGGCGCTCTCGACCCTGTTCGCGCCGGGCGCGCGGGTGGCGCTGGCCCGGCCGGGCTATGTCGCCTACCGCAACACCCTCAAGGCGCTGCACATGGAGCCGGTCGAGCTGGACTGCGGCGAGGCGGAGCGCTTCCAGCTCACCGCCGCCGCGCTCGCCGCGCTGGAGCCCGCGCCCGACGGGGTGATCCTGGCGAGCCCGGCCAATCCCACCGGCACGGTGATCGCGCCCGAGGAGCTGGCCCGCATCGCCGAGGTCTGCGCTGCGCGCGGCATCCGCATCGTCTCGGACGAGATCTACCACGGGATCAGCTATGTCGGGCCGGTGCGCTCGGCGCTGGAGGTCGCGCCGGGCGCGCTCGTCGTCAACAGCTTCTCCAAGTACTACTCGATGGCCGGCTGGCGGCTCGGCTGGCTGGTCGTGCCGCCCGAGCTGGTCGAGCCGGCGCGGGCGCGGATGGGCAACCCGTTCCTCACCCCGCCGAGCCTGGCCCAGCACGCCGGCCTCGCCGCGATGGACGCGCATGACGAGCTGGCGGGCCACGTCGCGGCCTATGCCCGCAACCGGGCGCTGATGCTGGCGGGGATGGAGCGGCTCGGCCTCAGCCGGATCGCCCCGCCCGACGGCGCCTTCTACATCTACGCCGACGTCGGCCACCTGACGCGCGACAGCCTCGCCTTCTGCCGCCGGATGCTGGAGGAGACGGGCGTCGCCACGGCCCCGGGGATCGACTTCGATCCCGTCCGGGGCAACCGTTTCATCCGTTTCAGCTTCGCCGTCTCGACCGCGCTGGTCGAGCAAGCCCTGGACCGCCTCGAACCGTGGTTCGCGGCCCAGGCGAAGCCCGCCTGAAGGAGCCCCAAGCCGTGAAAGCGATCCGCGTCCGCCATCCCGCCAGCCTCGACACCCTGTCCTGGGAGGACGTGCCCGACGCCCCTGCGCCCGGCCCCGGCGAGATCCGGGTCCGCCTCCGCGCCGCCTCGGTGAACTTCCGCGACAGCCTGGTCGCCAAGGGGTTCTTCCCCGCCGCGGACGGCCGCATCCCGCTCTCGGACGGGGCGGGCGAAGTGGTCGAGGTCGGCGCGGACGTCGCCGGCTTCGCCGTGGGCGACGCCGTGGTCAGCACCTTCCATCCCAACTGGAACGAAGGCGACATCGACCGCGCGCTGCTGACCAACGCGCCGGGCGGCCCGGCGGACGGCTATGCCTGCGAATATGCGACGCGGCCGGTCAGCCACTTCACCCTCGCGCCCCGGGGCCTGAGCCACGCCGAGGCCGCGACGCTGACCTGCGCCGGCGTCACCGCCTGGCGCGCGGTCGTCACCGACGGGCAGGTCAAGCCCGGCGACAGCGTGCTGGTGCTGGGCAGCGGCGGGGTCTCGCTGTTCGCCCTGCAATTCGCCAAGGCGGCGGGGGCCACGGTCATCGCGACCTCCTCGACGCCGGACAAGTTGGAGCGGCTGAAGGCGCTAGGCGCCGATCACGTCATCAACCACCGCGAGGTCGAGCAATGGGGCGAAGCCGCCGCCGCGCTCACCCCGCGCGGGGTCGACCACGTGATCGAGGTCGGCGGGCCGCAGACCATGCCCCAGTCGCTGGCCGCGGTCCGCAGCGGCGGCCATGTCGCGGTGATCGGCGCGGTCGGCGGCTTCGCGGTCGATACCATGCCCTTCGCCGTGGTCCAGGCCAAGCGGCTGCGCCTCCAGGGCGTCACCGTGGGCAGCCGCCGCGACCAGACCGACATGATCCGCGGGATCGAGGCGACGGACATCCGGCCGGTCCTCGACCGCAGCTTCGCCCTGGCCGACCTCGCCGCAGCCCTGCGCCACCTCGACAGTGGGGCGCACTTCGGGAAGATCTGCATCGAGATCTAGGGCCCGCGCCGTCCGGGGCGGCGGACCGCTCCGCGGCTTCGGCCGCCGCTAGGCCGGGATTAACCTCACGGCAATCGTTCTGTTGCATCGCAGCAACAGTTCCGGAAGATCGTGCGCGCCGTGGGAACCGATCGAATTTGGCGCGTTTGGTCTTCGGTTGAGCAAGACATCAATCGAGCCCGGGATCGGGCCAATTCCTAAAGGGGAAATCAATGCGCACAGTTTCGCTTCTTGCCCTCACCGCGCTGGGGGCGTTCGCCACGCCCGCCCTGGCGCAGAGCGAAGGCCCGGACACCGGCCCCTATGTCGGCATGGAAGCCGGCCTGCTGATTCCGGAGGACGTCCGGGTCGGCCAGCCGACCGCCGGCTGGGTCGCCCTCGACAAGGGCTTCGACGGCGGCGCCTATGCCGGCTACGACTTCGGCATGTTCCGCCTCGAGGCGGAGTTCGTCGCCCAGCACGCCTCGGTGAACACCGCCCAGACCGCCGCGCGCAACGGCCTACCCGGCCTCGCCGTGGGCGGCGACCAGCGCATCCTGGCGGGCATGGGCAACGTCCTGTACGACTTCGGCTCGCGGACCAGCGCGAACTTCTACGTCGGCGGCGGCGGGGGCTATGCCTGGCGCCGCGCCGAATATTGGGACGCCAGCGCCTCCCCGACCTTCTCGGGCGTGCAGGACAATGACGGCGCCTTCGCCTGGCAGCTCATCGCCGGCGTACGCTATCCGCTGTCGAGCCGCGCCGACGTCGGCCTCAAGTACCGCTACTTCAACGCCGGCCGCCTCCGCTAC
>CALLNA010000017.1 GCA_938005655.1 uncultured Novosphingobium sp. | reverse complement strand
GGCACCTTCCTCTATGGCGCGATGCGCGACTGGCCCGAGCATAGCGGGGCGACCTCGGGCGGGGTGGTCGACCCGGCGCAGCGCAACCGCTTCCCCGAGGACCGGCAAGCCGATGACGCCGCCGACGCCAAGCGCGGGCGGATGGCCGCGCACATGGTCTGGCGGCTCGCCCCCGACGAGGCGCTGATCGTCGAGATGGACGCCCATGACGGCTTCTGGATCTTCAACATGGGCAACGTCTTCGTCGGCTCGTCGGACTTCCTCTACCGCCCGGTCAGCTATACCCCCGCGCGCACGAAGATCGGCGCCGACAATGTCGTCCGCTTCGTCATCGCCCACGACGATCCGCTGGTCCACAACTGGCTCGACACCCAGGGCTTTCCCGAGGGCAACCTGACCTATCGCAACCTGATGAGCCGGAACCCGGCGAGCTTCCGCACCCGCCTGGTCAAGCGCGCGGACCTGGCGGCGGCCCTGCCCGCCGATACCGCGATGGTCACGCCGGAGGAACGGGTCCGCCAGCTCCACGACCGCTATCGCAGCATCAAGCTGCGCTTCGGGATCTGAGCCAGGGCGCGCCGGCGGTTTCGTCGGGCGGGGCCAGCAGCCCCAGGACGCTGCGCACGATCGCCACGGCGAGCGCGCCGACGAGCGCCCCGGCGATCATGTCGGCCAGGTAATGCGTGCCCTCGACCGGGGTCGCGGCGAGCATGGCGAGGTTGATCGGCAGGGTCAGCCGCCACAGCCGCGCGACCGGCCAGGCCGCGGCCATGAAGACCACGGCCGAGGCGGTGTGGAAGCTCGGCGCGCAGACCAGCCCGCGCAGGGCGGCAAGGTCGATCCCGGTCATCTGGTGCGCGCGCAGGGCGGGGATCAGCTCCTGCTGGTAGAGCGCGCTGGTCGGCATGTAGGGGATCGGGCCGTGCCAGAGGTAGGCCAGCGGCCCCTCGGCGGGAAAGAGCGGGAAGGCGGCCAGGGTCAGGACCGCCGCCAGCCAGAAGGTGACGAGGAACTGGCGCGCCTCGCAGCGCCGGTCGGTCAGGGCGAACCAGCCGAGCAGCAGCGCCGGGGTGACGTAGATCGCGGCATAGGCCACCGCGCCCAGCCGCTGGAGCCAGGGAGAGGCGGAGACCACGCCGTACCAGGCCAGCCAGTCGAAATGCAGCAGGCGGTCGACATGGGCGAGCGCCGGATCGGCGAAGCCCTTGGTCGCGGCGGCGGCGGGATAGCTCGCCAGCACGCCCAGCAGCGAGATCGCGAGGAACAGGAACGCATCCTCGCAGAAGGCGGCGAGCCGGCGCTGGCGTGGCGAGTTCGGCCGCCGCAGCCAGAAGCGCCCGAGCGCAGGCGGTGCCATGATCGCCACGGTGGCGATGAAGCCGAAGCTGACCGGCATGATGATCAGCCCGGCCCAGGCCATCATCGCGACCACCACCAAGCCGCTCACGGCCAGCGCCGAGATCAGCCAGCCGGCGGGGATCAGGGGCGTCGCAGGCGGGGTCAGGCGCGGTTCGGGGAACGGCAGGGAGGCCGTGGCGCCGATCCGGAAATCCGTGGAATTGATGGTCATCGCCAGAGACAGCTATCCGAACGCCCTGCCCGGGGCGACCACTATGTTTTCGCCCGCACGCCCGGACGGAGCGGGATTGCGCGACTTTCCCGCTCCGCACGGTGACGGTCAGATGACAATTCGGTTAGCTGACCACCCGGCCGCCGTTGACCCCGATGGTCTGCCCGGTGACGTAGCCGCTCTCCTCCTTGCACAGCCAGGCGCAGGCGTTGGCGATGTCGTTGGGCTCGCCCATGCGGCGCACGGGGAGCGTCGAGAGCAGGACCTCGGTCGGGATCTGGAACTTGTCGCGGTTGGCCTCCGACATGATCGTGCCCATCACTGAGCCCGGCGGGATGTTGTTGACCGTGATGCCGAGCGGGCCGAACTCCTGGGCCATCGAGCGGGTCATCGTCACCACCGCGCCCTTCGACGAGGAATAGGTGATCATGTTGATCGCCCCGGTCTGCGCGCTCGACGAGGAGATGTTGACGATGCGGCCCCAGTGCGCCGCCTTCATGTCCGGCAGCACGGCCTGGGCGCAGATCATCGGCCCGCGCACGTTAATCGCATAGACGAAGTCCCAACGCTCGTCGGTGATCTCCTCGAACGGGGTGAAGTCGGTCACGCCGGCGTTGTTGACCAGGATCGAGACCGGGCCGAAGGCCTCGCGCAGCCTGGCGACGGCGGCGAAGACCTGCTCGCGGTTGGAGACGTCGGCGCCCAGCGCGATCGCGTCGCCGCGATTGGCCGCGATCGCCGCGACCGTCTCGGCGCAGCGCTCGGCATCGAGGTCGAGGACGCCGATCGCCACCCCGTCCTGGGCCAGCTTCCTCGCGCAGGCCGCGCCGATGCCGGCCGCCGCGCCCGTTACCAATGCCACTCTCTGAGCCATGATTCGTCCTCTTCCGCCTGCTTCGTTACCCCGCGGCCATAGCCAAAATATCGCGGCGAGAAACCCGTCCCGCGGCACGCTCCGGGAACATCGCCGCGGCGTGCCAGCGCTTGCATCCGCGCGCGAGGGCGCATAGCTGCCGGGCTTTGGGACTCGTGGGACCACCGAGATATGAGAATCGTCATCGCCGGCGCGGGCATCGCCGGATGCGTCGCCGGGATGCTGCTGGCCGAGCAGGGCCATGAGGTCCGGGCGTTCGAGGCCGTGCCCCAGCTCAGCCCCCTGGGTGTCGGCATCAACCTGCTGCCCCACGCCGTCTCGGTGCTCGACCGCCTGCGCCTCGCCGAGCGGCTGGAGGGCCTGGGCATCGCGACGCGCGAGCTGGTCTATTACAACCGCCGCGGCCAGCGCATCTGGGGCGAGCCGCGCGGACGCTTCGCCGGCTATCCGGTGCCGCAGGTCTCGATCCACCGCGGGGTCCTCCAGATGACCCTGTTCGAGGAGCTCAAGGCGCGGATCGGCGAGGATCGCATCCACACCGGCCACAAGCTGGTCGCGGCCGCGGACGGCCCGCCTGCCGTCGCGACGTTCGAGCGGCTCGACGGCACGACGACCACAGTCGAGGCCGACCTGCTGATCGCCGCCGACGGCATCCATTCGGCCCTGCGCCGCCAGCGCTATCCGGACGAGGGCCTGCCGCGCTACGGCGGGCGCATCCTGTGGCGCGCGGTGACGCGGGCCAGGCCGTTCCTGAGCGGCGCGACGATGATCATGGCCGGCTATCAGGACGTGAAGTTCGTCGCCTATCCGCTCGACCTGCCCGGCGCCGACGGGCTCCAGACGATCAACTGGATCGCCGAGCTGACCCATGCGCAGATGCCCGACCGCGAGAACTGGAACAAGGAAGGCGCCAAGGACGACTTCGCCGGACCCTTTGCAAGCTGGGACTTCGGCTGGCTCGACGTGCCCGGCCTGATCGAGGGCGCGGAGCGGGTGTTCGAGTTCCCGCTGGTCGACCGCGATCCGCTGCCCCGATGGAGCTTCGGCGCGACGACCCTGCTCGGCGACGCGGCCCACCCGATGTACCCGATCGGCTCCAACGGCGCGAGCCAGGCGATCCTCGACGCCGACGCGCTTTCCCGCGCCCTCGCCGAGCATCGCGACCCGCTGGCGGCGCTGGCCGCCTACGAGGCCAAGCGCCTGCCCGCGACCGCGAAGATCGTCCTCGCCAACCGCGGCAACGGTCCCGAGCAATGCATGCAGATCGCCGAGGAACGCGCGCCGCAGGGCTTCGCCCGGATCGAGGACGTCTTCGCCGCGGGCGAGCTCGAAGGCATCGCCGCGAAGTACAAGGCGGTCGCCGGCTTCTCCCGGGAAGCGGTCGAGGCGCGGACCGAGAAGGTGACGCCGGCCTAGGAGCCGTACGCGCCGCAGGTCCGGTCGACGAAGGCGGCGATCCGCTCGAAGGTCTCCGCCGCGCCCGGCATGGCCAGGCCGCGCACCACGGCGACGTGCTCCATGCCCGCGACCGGGACGATCTCGCTCGGCACCCCGGCGGCGGCCAGCCGCTCGTGGAAGCGGCGGCTGTCGTCGACGAGGACCTCACCCGTCCCGACGCTGATCAGCGTCGGCGGCAGGCCCGCGACCGGCGCGAACAACGGCGAGGCCCGCGGATGGCGCGGGTCGCAGCCCTGGAGATAAAGCTCGGCGGCGAGGCCGGCGGATTCGGCCGAGAACATCGCGTCGCTGGCGGCATTGGGCCGGTAGGCCCCGGCGCTGACCGTCAGGTCGAGCCAGGGCGACAGCAGGACGAGGCCGTCGATCCGCGGCCCGCCCTCCGCCACCGCGCGCACGGCGAGGCCCGCCGCCAGCCCCGCCCCGGCGGAATCACCGCCGAGGATCAGGGGTCCCGCCGTCTCGGCCCGGACCGCCGCGAGCGCCGCCCAGGCATCGTTGAGCCCCGCCGGGAACGGATGCTCCGGCGCCAGGCGGTATTGCGGCACGACCACCTCGATCCCGCAGCGCTCAACGAGCAGGGAAGCGAGGACGCATTCGAACTCGGGCCGCCCGATCCGGAAGCCGCCGCCGTGAAGCTGGAGCAGCACGCCGCGCTTCTCCCCGGCGGGCGGGAAGCGCAGGGTCCGCAGGCCGGCGAGCGTGGTCTCGACCGGCTCGCGCGCGCCGCGAAAGGCCCCGGCCGCGACCGCCGCCGCCATCTGCGCGCGCCGCTCGGCAAGGTCGGGCGGCGCGGGATAGCCGGCCCGCTCGGCGGGCAATGGGGGCAGCCCGGTCACTCGGCCGCTTGCTGCAAGGCGATCGAGCGCTCCAGGCTGCGCGCCGTCCGCGAGGCGCCCATCGCCTTCAACTCGGGAATCACATGGTCGCCCAGCAAGGTGATGCATTCGAGCACGGCCTCCTGCGGCAGGTAGCCGAAGTTCACGTAGCACAGCACCTGGTCGACGCCGGCCTCCTCGTACTTGAGGAACTTCCTCAGGCATTCCTCGGGCGTGCCGATGATGACCATGTCCTGCTCATCGAAGCTATGGATGTCGAAGTCGCCGTCGGCCTGCTTCTTGAGCAGGGGGAAGGCC
>CALLNA010000016.1 GCA_938005655.1 uncultured Novosphingobium sp. | reverse complement strand
TCCGGGGCCCCGCTTCTTCGTGCGCAACGTCGGAAAAAGGAAAGCGGGACCCCGGATCAAGTCCGGGGTGACGAACGGGTGGAAATGTCCGCCCGGTCTGATTTGTAAGCTGCATGATCGGAGGGGAAGCCGTGCTCTAGGCCAGCTTCTCCACCACGCCTTCGCTCACCCGCCACACGGCGGCCTCGTCCGCGATCGCGGCGAAGGGCGCCAGCTCGGTCCCGGTCATCCACACCTGCGCCGGCCCGTCGCGGAGCCGGTCGAACAGCGCCGCGCGCCGCACCGGGTCGAGGTGCGCGGCGACCTCGTCGAGCAGCAGCAGGCGCGGGTGCGCCGGGTCGAGCAGGCCCGAATGGGCGAGGGTGATCGCGATCAGCATCGCCTTCTGCTCGCCGGTCGAGCATTCCGCCGCCGGCTGGTCCTTGCCCACCATGGTCACGGCCAGCTCGTCGCGGTGCGGGCCGACCAGGGTGCGCTGCGCCGCCCGGTCGCGGCGGCGGCTCTCGGCGAGCGCGGCGGCGAGTGCCTCGCGGTCCAGCGGCCCGCCCGCGCGATAGGCGAGGGCCGGGCGAGCGAATGGCTGCTCGGGCAGGACGGCCAGGGCCGCGCCCAGCCGCTCGACCAGCCGCCCCCGGGCCTGGGCCACGGCCGCGCCGGCCTCGGCAAGCTGGGCCTCGATCGCGTCGAGCCAGCGCGGATCGGGCTCGGCATCGCCCGAGAGCAGCCGGTTGCGCTCGCGCAGCGCACTTTCCAGCCGCGTCGCCATGCGCGCGTGGCCGGGCTCCAGCGCCAGGACCAGCCGGTCGAGGAAGCGCCGCCGCGCCCCCGCGCTGTCGGCGAAGATGCGGTCCATCGCCGGGGTCAGCCAGCCGACGCTAAGCCATTCGCCCAGGCTGACCGCGGCGACCTCGGCCTGGTTGACCGAGACGATCCGCCGCCCCGGCCGCTCGGGCGAGACGCCGGTGCCGAGCCGCAGGTCGTCCGACAGCTCGGCGCTGATCGCGAAGCCGCCGTTGCCGCCTTGCGCCGGCATGTCGGCCAGGGCCGCCCGGCGCAGGCCGCGCCCCGGGGCGAGCAGCGAGAGCGCTTCGAGTACGTTGGTCTTGCCCGCGCCGTTCTCGCCCACCAGCAGGTTGAACCGCGCCGTCCCGGCGATGGTGCTCGCGCGGTGGTTGCGGAAGTCGGTCAGCAGGATGCGATCGAGGGACATTCAGGCCCGCCTAGAACCCAAGCGGACCCGGGTTTCAAACGGATTCCGTCTTGGCGAAGGGCGAGAACTCGATGTTCGTGTCGAACACGTCGACCCCCTCGCGCGCCTTGAGCCAGCCGACCACGGCATAGGTCACGGGGGTCAGCACGACCTCCCAGGTCACTTTCAGGGCCCAGTTGGTGACCATCACGATCAGCACCGACTTCGTCTCCCACACGCCGAGGAAGGCGATCGGGTAGAAGATCATGCTGTCCATCGCCTCGCCGAAGATGGTCGAGCCGATGGTCCGGCTCCACAGGTGCTTGCCCG
Organism: uncultured Novosphingobium sp.; assembly: GCA_938005655.1. GTDB lineage: Bacteria > Pseudomonadota > Alphaproteobacteria > Sphingomonadales > Sphingomonadaceae > Novosphingobium. The sequence goes on along the minus strand of CALLNA010000016.1, from coordinate 9,794 downwards.
CGGTCCAGATCTTCATCTTGGCCATGACGTAGCTGTTGACGAACTCGCCCGCCCAGAAGGCGCAGACCGAGGCGAGCACGATCCGCCAGGTGCTGCCGAAGACCGAGACGTAGGTCGCCTGGCAGATCGTCCCGGCGTCGCTGGCCTTGAGCACGGCGGCGAAGGCCGGGTCCATGCTCGCCGCGCAGTCCCAGTGGGAATCGGCCGGCATGGCGACGACGACGAAGCTCATGAAGGCCATGAACAGCAGGGCGAAGAAGCCCATCCACACGCAGCGGCGGGCGTTGGCATAGCCGTAGACCTCGGTCAGCACGTCGCCGAGTACGTAGGACACCGGGAAGAACAGGATGCCGGCGCCGAAGGTGAAGCCCCAGACGCTCGCCAGCTTGGCCGCGCCGATCAGGTTCGACAGCAGCAGGATCGCGACGAAGGCCGCCATGGCATAGTCGAAGAACCGGAAGTGCCGGCGGGCCCCGGCGCTGCCGTCGATGCGGGAAAGCGGCTGATCCATGGGGATGAATGCCTAGCGCCGTTTGCGCGGCTGGCAAGTGGGCCTTATGGAGACGCCAGCGCGCGCCTGTAGTTCAACTGGATAGAGCACGAGCCTTCTAAGCTTGGAGTTGCAGGTTCGAGTCCTGCCAGGCGCGCCACTTCCGAACAAAAGAGAGAACCGGGGCGCTTCGGCCAGGACGGCCCTGGCGCCGCCGATGCGGGACCTCATCGCGCGGGCATAGGCGGCGTTGGGACCGCGTGGCCTGCCGTCAGTCCGTAGCGGCGAACATATACTGCGACACATCGTGACACGATCGCGCTTGACCCCCTTCGTCCCGTCTCGGTAGCCCTTGTCCCTCAGCGCAGGAGGGGGCTTCCGAACCCGTGCAGGCAAAGTTCTTTTTGGTCCCGGTGGCCGCGGTCGCCTGCGCGCAGCCGGCCCTGGCCGAGGACAGTGCGACCTTCCTCTCCGTCGAGCAGGCCCAGCGCGTCCTGTTCCCCGGCGCGACCTTCCGCCCGGATTTCTTCGACCTGAGCGAGGCGCAGTTCAACCTGATCCGCGATACCGCCAAGATCACCCAATGGGTCCGCTACATCCGCGCCTGGCGCGTCTCGACCGGCGGCTGGTTCCTGGTGGACCATGTCGTGGGACGCGACGACATGATAAAATACGGGATCGGCCTCACCGCCGACGGGCAGGTCACGGGGATCGAGATCCTCGAATGCCTGCCGCGCTACGACGGCATCCGCAATCCGGCCTGGCGGCGCCAGGTCGCGGGCGCGCGGCGCGCCAGCTACAACCCGGATGCCGTGCGCTCGATCTCCGGCGCGACCCTGTCCTCCGAGCATGTCGCCGATGGTGTGAAGCGGGTTCTCGTCACCTATGACCTGCTGCTCAAGAACCGCCGCTGAGCCCCCTGGCGAGGAGGTGGAGCGGGCGCGGCCGCTGCTCGGCACCACGGTTGCGATCCGGGTGTCGGGCCTGCCCCGCGAGGAAGCGGATAGGGCGATCGCGCGCGGCTTCGCGGCGATTGCCGAGGTGCATCGGCTGATGAGCTTCCACGATGCCGCCAGCGACCTCTCGCGCCTCAACCGCGGCGCCTCGCGCGCGCCGGTCGCGGTCGACAGGCGGACCCTGACCGTGCTGCGTCACGCCCTCGCCGCGGCCGAGGCTTCGCGCGGGTTGTTCGATCCCACCGTGGGCGGAGCGCTCGCGGCGCGCGGCGTCCTGCCGCGCCCCGCCGATGCCCCCGAGCCGGACCCTGCCGCCACCTGGCGCGACGTCACGATCGCGGGCAGCCGCGTCCGCTTCGGCCGGCCGCTGTGGCTCGACTTCGGCGGGATCGCCAAGGGCCATGCCGTCGACGCCGCGCTCGCCGCCATGGCTCTGCCGGCCACGGCTCAGGCGGTCGTCAACGCCGGGGGCGACCTGCGCGTCGCAGGTCTCGCTCCCGAACTGGTTCAGCTCGGCCTCGACGTGCCGGGCGGCGTACCCCTCGTCGAGCTTGCCGACGGGGCACTCGCCAGCAGCACCGGCGCGCGCCGCTGGGGCGCCGCCGCGCCGGTCCATCTGGGCGGAGCGCACGGCCGCCCGGTGGGAAAGCGGCGCTTCGCCGCGGTCGCCGCCCCGTGCTGCATGACGGCCGACTGGCTGACCAAGCCGGTCCTGGCGCTGGGCAGCCGCGCCGTGCCGCTCCTGCGCCGCTTTCAGGCGATCGCCTGGCTCTACAGCGCCCGCGGCGGCTGGCGCGTCCTCGGAGGAGATTGATGGAACCAGCACCCCGCTCGCGCCGCTCCATCGCCCTGACCCGCGTGGAGAAATGGTTCGTCTATTCCGCCGCCATCGGCGTCTGGGCGTCCGGCGCGCTATGGCTCCTGTTCAAGTATTTCATGCGGATGGAAGGCGAGTTCGGCCCCGAGCACAATCCGCTCGAGCCGCTCTGGCAGAAGCTCCACGGCGTCTTCGGCTACTATGCCATGTTCGCCATCGGCCTGCTCTGGTCGATCCACGTTGTCAGCGGCTGGAGCGCCCGCTGGCGGCGGCTGTCGGGCGGCACCCTGTTCGGCATCGCGGTGTTCCTCGCGATCAGCGGGGTCGCGCTCTACTACATCTCCGACCAGGACTGGCGCGACTGGACCGGTGTGGTTCACTGGGCGGTCGGTCTCGCGGTTCTAGCCGTGTTCCTGATCCACTGGCTGTCCCGCTCGCGCCCGAGCCGGCGCTGAGGTCGGCCGGGCGCGAAGGCAATCGGTAAGCCCTTGGCCGAGCCTTCGCCTAGAGGCTTAGCTGCCGGCGCACCTGCGGCTCGAACTCGAGCACCTTGAAGCCGCCGGAATCCGAAAAGAACAGCAGCTTGCGGGCCGCGTCGTAATAGCCGACGCCGGCGTGGACCGGCTCGCCGTGGTTGAAGTAGGCGACTTCGGCCGGTTTCAGCGGGTCGCGAATGTCGAAGATCCGCAGGCCGGCATCGCCGAAGTTCACCGCCGCGAACTTGGGATCGAACGGGCTGTCGATCAGGTGATAGGCAAGCCACGGATCGCGGCCCGATGCCTTCCTGACCGCGCAGAACTCCGGCTTGTTGATGGCGATCTGGAGCATGGCGACGTTGCGGGCCTTGGCCGGGTCGGTGACGTCGCTGACGAAGGCCTCGAAGGCCCACCCCAGCGAGGTCGGGCGAGGATAGGGCCGGCAGGGATCGCCCCTTTCGGGCTGGCCCATGATCCCCGCGGTTCCGCCCTCGTTGGAATGCAGGACATATTCGCGCCCGCCCGACCGGAACCAGTCGAGGCCATGGCCCGGCCCGTCCACCTGGCCGATGATCCGGGGCGGATTGCTGGTCAGATCGACGATGCTGACCTTGGTCTGGGGCGACCACAGCGCTAGCGTTCCGCCTGCCTGATCGCCGGCGTACAACCGCGTGTCGTCGGCGTTGAAGTCCAGCGAGTGCGAGAACTGGGGCCAGAGCAGGGACGCCTGCAACGGGCTGCCGCCCATGGCATAGTTCGCGCCCATCGGCGCGGGCCTGCGCGCATCGTCGCACAGGCTTCGCCCGGCCTTCAGCGACAGCCGGTGCACTTCCTGCCAGGGGCCCGGCACCTGGGCCGCGATCTCGCAACGGTGATCGATCACCTTCCAGGACCTGGGCTCATCCAGGTTGGAGAGATCGACCTCCCACAGCCCGAACGAGGCATAGACCCGGTTGCCCGCCCGGTTGATGCGGATGTCATGGGGAAGGTTCTTCCGCGCGATGCCCGGCAGGCGCGTGTCGGGCCAGTCGATTTCGCCCAGGAGCCGGGGATGCAGGCAGTCGCTGATGTCGAAGACCGTGCTGCCCGAGACCATCACCGCGCGTTCGGCAGTGACCACGAGGCGCAGGGATTCCGACCCGTTGTGGACCGGCAGTGGCGCGCCGACGACAACTGGCCGGGTCGGTCGGCTCACGTCCACGATATGAATCTGGCTGTCGTCCGGCGTGCCCTTCTGCCCGCGCGAGCGGATATAGACGCACTTGCCCGTGCCCGCGACGTTCCCGGCGATGGGCAGTTGGCCGATCAGCCGGACGCCGCAGTTGTAGTCGGGGGATTGCCCGGCGGGCACTTCGCCCTGGATGCCGGGTTCGCGTTTGTCTCCTGCTCCGCACTGCGCGGGAGAGATGCCGGCCGCAGGTGGGCCGGGCGCTTCCGGGCGCGCCTGCGCGGGGGCCGGTGCAAGCGAGAGGGCCAGCGCGCTGGTGAAGGCCAGGCAGCTTGTGAAGGCCGGGCGCATCATATCCCTCCGCCGTTGGGCCGGGCTTCGGGGAGCGGCCCGGCGCTCGTCCTCCTCATCGCGCGGTCTTGCCGTTGCTGCCCGCAAGGCCGTCGGGCGCCAGGCCGAACCGGGTTTCCTTCGCCATGACGAACCGGGACGGGGCGGAGGACATGAAGGCGCGCGTGCCTTCGATATCGAAGGTTGATGAAATGCCGAGGCATTGGCCGGTCACGGGGTCCCGCATCCCATCGGCCTCGCGCTGGAGGGCGTTGTAGAGGCCCGGCACGGTCAGGCCGAAGAGCTGCTCCTGATTGGAATTCGCCGCCAGCCGCAAGACCCGCCGCCAGTCCTGGTAGCCCGCGACGATGCCTTTCAGATTGCCGTCGGGCGTGATCTGGAGCCGCAGCCGGCCGTCGTGGAAGACCAGTTCCATCAAGGCTTGCATCCGCAATTCCCTGACCGGCTCGGTGGTTATCACGCCGTCCTTGATGCTGCCGTTCAAGCGGATCGCGTAGTAGTTGAACGCCGGATCGTCCGCCACGCGGAAGGTGTAGTGGGGCAGGATGTGCTGGCCATCGCCGCTCTTGGCCATGTGGTCGCGGCTGTGGACCAGCGTCACCTGCACCTTGTCGTCGTTTTGCAGGTTGTCGATCCCGCTGATCTGGACCAGCAGGCTGTCGGCAGCATTGCGGCGCTGCTCGTTCATGTACTGCTGGTAGAAGCCCTTGTGGCCCTGGTAGGCCTTGATGCAGCCCTCGACCCGGAAGAGCTGGTTGTCGATGCCCTTGCGGCCGTCTTCGGAGATGAAGTTGGCGTGCTTGCAGATGCCGGCCGGCGGCCTGCCGGTGCCGTCGTTGCCGTCGAGGTCGACGCCGCGGGCGACCTTGCTGCTCACCATGAACAGGCCGGGATCGCGCACCACCATCGGCAGGCGCGCGACATTCGTCCGGTCGGGCCCCCGCCATTCGAAATCGCCGAGCTCGAGGCTGACGCCGCCCTTCGCGTCGTTGGCGGACTTCTCCTTGGCCGCGACGGCCGGATCGAGCAGCCGGTAGAACTCATCCTGCGGCGGCTTCTCGTTCATCGCGCTGCACTGGTCGTCGCTGACGTCCCCGGCGATGGCCAGCCAGTTGACCACGAAGGTCATGGAATCTCCGCCCGGATCGAGGGGGATGAGTTGGGCGGTGGGCAGGGGATTGGGAACCGGCCCCGGCTTGTAGTTGAGCCACTCGATATTGTCGAACTTGAGGGTCAGCGCTTGGTCGGGAGCGGCCGGGTCCACGCCGCAGCCGCTGATGACGACGTTCTTCAATCGGTATTGATAATAGGCCGGCACGTTGGCGGGCATCGGCCCGTGCTCGAAAGGCGTGCGTTGCGACACCGCGGATTCGGCGAACGACAGCTCGCCGATCGCCGTCCGGCTCTTGCACAGGTCCATGAGCCGGGCGAGGCCGGGACTCTTCTTGTTGACGGCGATCACCAGCTCGCTCGCCCCCGATTGGGGCGCGACCGGACCGGCGAAAATAGCCCCTCGCCTGAAGCCTGCCAGGCCATGGCCGCTGCCTGGCGGATCGGCCCAGTAGTGCCCGTCGATCTGGACCCAGCCGCGGAACTCGCCCTGCTTGGCGCCGCCGATGACGCCCGGGACATTGACGAAGCTGTAGTCGATGAAGGCCGAGGCGCTGTTCGAGCCGACGAGGCCGACGGTCATGGCGGCAGCGCCCAGTCCGCCCAGGAGCGACATGCCTATCTTGAGGCGGCTCATACGCGGTTTGGCAGGCATACCGAAACTCCCACGAATTTTCCTGACACACTATGCCACTCTTTTCGCGAGTCAATGTCGGCGGCATTCGTGCGACAAGTTGTTACAGATAAATAATGTCAAATATTCAGATGCTTATGCGTTCATCGCAACGCAGGATTGGACCTGCTTACCTGCTCTGCCGATTCTGACTTTCCGGCTTCGCGAAGAAGCCCGCCCGGCGCGAGGCCGGGCGGACGAGGCAGGGTCGTCTATCCTTGTTTCATCGTTCAGAACTTCTTGGAAATGCCGAACTCGACCAAGCGGCCCAGCGTCTGGCCGCCGACCACGCCGCCGGTTTGGGTGTAGCTGAAGGGCGGATGCGAGTTGAACAGGTTGTTGATGTTCAGGGTCAGGTCGAGATCCTTCATCGCCCAGTTGTCCGACTTGAACGAATAGCGGAACAACAGGTCGACCGTGTCGAACTGGCCGACGCGGACTTGATCCGGTCGGCGGGTCGGCGTGGCCGGGCACGCGGTCGTCGAGTCGACCAGGCAGAGCCAGTCCGCGGCCACGTAGCTCGCGCTGTAGCGCCAGGTGGCCTGGGCTCGGAACTGGCCGACGGTTGCGCCGAGCGACGCGGTCATGCGGAAATCGGGCGTCCCGGTGAGCAGCGTATCGGTAATCGGACGAATGATGCTGACCTGGCTTTCCTGCCGGGTCGGGATCGAGGCGTTGATGCGCGCATCGATCGATCCGAAGCCGGTCGGGCGCGAATAGCTGGCCGAGACGTCGATGCCCGCGAGACTGGAGCTCGACAGGTTGGTGACGCGCTGATCCAGCAGCAGGGTGAGCGTGTAGCCCGCTGCGTTGATGGCCGCCAGCGCCGCGTCGCCGCCGTTTCCTTGCGTCAGGAAGTTCGCGATCGCCGTGCTGGTGCAGAGCCCGGTGGAGGCCCCGGTCGGCGTGACGCAAATCTGGCTCAGGTTGCCGGGGACGCCGTAGGCGTTCTGGAAGACGGCGTTGGTGCTCGTGCCGGGCGTTGCGATCTGGTTCTTGAAATGGATTTCCCAATAGGACGCGCTCAGCCGCAGGCCCGGCACGATCGGCGGTTCGAGATCGAGCCCGATCGACCAGTTCGTCGCCTTTTCCGGCCCGAGGTTGGGATCGGTGCCGGACAGCACGATCGCCGCGTTGGTATTGCCCACGGCGGTCAGGTTATAGGCGGGATCGAGGATCGTCGGGCTGCCCGGGCCGGCGATGCAGCCGTTCTGGCCGGTCGTGTTCACGCAGAACACGTTCGCCGTGGCTTGCAGCTTGTCCATCGCGTTGGGCGCGCGGAAGGACTTGCTCCACGAACCGTGCACCGTGATCCAGTCGACCGGGTTATAGGTCGCGGCGACCCTGGGATTGAACGTGCTGCCGTACTGGCCATAGTCGTCGAAGCGCCCCGAAGCCGAGAGCGTCAGGCCGTGGATCAGCGGGACCGCGTTCTCCGCGCTGAACAACGGTATGACCACTTCGCCGAAGACCGACTTGCTCGCCGTCGTGGCGCTCAGGGCGGGCTGGAGCTGGAAGGTCGTCCGGTTCGTCAGTTGCTGCTCGGCCCTGTGCTGCATCCACTCGGCGCCGAAGGCCGCGCGGACCTCCCCGCCGGGCAGGGTGAACAGCGGTCCGTCGCCGACCAGGCGAACCTGGGTGAACTGCTGCTTGCCGGTCGTGATGACGGGGTGGAGCATGGCCTTGAGCTTCGCCAGGTTCTCCGCGGTGATGCTCGAGACGTTGTAGGGATTCAGCCCGCCGGCGTTGAGCAGGGAGGTCAGGCCGGTCGACGCGCTGGTATCCAGCGCAGTGACGTCGGATGTGGTCTTGCTCTGGCCGAAGTTGACCAATCCGCGCACCTGCCACCTGCCGATGTCCACCGTGATCTCGGGAGTGACGTTGAACAGCTCGACGCTGACCGCGGCCCGCTGGGTATCGTAGCCCAGGACGGGGCCCAGGCTGAACGACACGCGCTGCGCGCCGGTCAGGCCGGGGTCCGCCCGATAGTATTGGGACAGCAGGGGAAGGGTGCTGCCGGCCGGCGCGGGAACCGAGACGGAGGAGGTGACGGGGCCGTCGTTGAGAATCTGCACGCGCTTGGTGAGGACCGCCGTCACGTCGAACTTCACGCCGTCGGCGATCTCCTGCTCACCGGCCAGGTAGAGGCTGTGCCGCTTCTGGGAGGGGTTGTAGGTTTGCCACTCGTTCTGCCAGCAATATTGCGGACCTGAGGCGAGGCCCGCTCCGGCGACGTGATAGGTGATGCTCGCGTTGCTGTTCTGCACGTTGGGCACGTCGCAGGCGAGGCCGGTCACGGAGGGGGCGAGGTACTTGCCCGGATTGGACGGGTCCGGTTGCAGATAGTTGAGCGCCTTGTTGTAATCGCGGTCGTGCTGGAGGATGTTCGAGTTCTGCGAATATTCGTAGTTGATGACGAAGCCGCCCGAGCCCCAGTTCTTGCCCGCCGTGATGGAGAAGTCGCGCTGCCAATAGTCGTCGGCGAAGCCGTAGCGCGCGTTGACCTCGACCCCGTCGTAGCGTTTGCGGGTGATCAGGTTGATGACGCCGCCCACCGCGTCCGACCCGTAGATCGCGGATGCGCCGTCCAGCATGACTTCGTTGCGGTCGATGACGCCCGTCGGCACCACGCCCGCGTCGACCGCCGCCTGATAGGTGCCGGCGGGGGCGACGCGATGACCGTCGATGAGGACGAGGGGCGGCTGGCCGGAGCCGTCGTTCACGCCGGGCAGGTTGCGCCGGTTCGGGCGATTGATCGGCGAGCGCTCGGCCCCGCGCGAGATGTTGCCGACACCGCCTGTGCCTGAACCGCCGGGCTGCACCAGCGAGAGGAAGTTCTGGGCCTGGGGGAGCTCCGCCAGAACCTGGTTGAGGTCGTTCTTGCCCGTATCCTGAATGTCCTGACGGCTTTGTGCGACGACTTGCGAACCGACCGGCTTGATGCCGCGGATCTGGGTGCCGGTGACGATGATCTCGTCGGGGTTCCTGTCGGCGGGTCCCTGTTGGGCGCCGCCATCGGGATCGAGCGGTCCGGCAGCCTGCGCATGAGCGAACTGCGGGCTCACCAAGGCCAGCGCCGTTCCGCACGCGAGCGCGCACTTGTAGAGCGAATTTCTCATATCTCCCCCTTTTTTTCGTATCTTGTTTTGACGATCGCGGGTGTCCTGCGTCTCTTTCCGGGAAAGTAGGTCGTCAGGAAGCGACTCGTTTTTCCTGTAAATGACACACTGTGTCAATATGATTTGGTAATATTCGATGGATACAGGAATGATTTTGGAAATAGTATTTAGACAATACTATACCTGTTCGAACCCTACGGGGTTCGAGCGCGGTGATCGTTGCTTTCGCCCAGGCCAGATGGTGGCCCCGGGGTCCGATCGTCTCAGGTCAGGCGATGACCTCGCTGATCGGGCGCGAGGTCTGCATTCCGCCGGTGCCCCAACTGTCGATCGACATGCCCAGCACCTGCTGGATCGTCAGGCCGACCCGCGAGCTCGGATCGCCCTTGCCTGCGACGTGCTGGCCCGACTTCCACTTGCCGCCGGCCTTGCCGGCCACGAGGATCGGCAGGTTGTCGATCGTATGGAGCTTTGCGAAGTTGCTTTCCGACGTGGCCAGCACCAGGCAGTTGTCGAGCAGGGTGCCGTCGCCTTCCTTCACGGCGTCGAGCTTCTTCAGCAGGGTGCCGAAGGCTTTCATGCTCTGCTCGATGAAGAAGGTCGATTCCGGCTGGTAGCCCAGCTTGGGGTCGAC
>CALLNA010000015.1 GCA_938005655.1 uncultured Novosphingobium sp. | reverse complement strand
CGCGAACCTGGTGGCGCGCGAGATCGTCCGCGCTGACCGCGACGATGGACAGCGACACGTCCTCCAGCTTTTCCGGCCGCCCCTTCGCCGTCACGACGATCTCGTCGTAGTCGGACGCCTCCTCGGCGGGCGCGGCGGTTTCGGCCGCCAGGACGCTGGTCGACGACAGCAAGGTCCCGGCGAGAAGGGCGCCCACCATGCCATAAGGCAAGCGCGATTTACGATCCTGCACTGCAATTCCCCTCATTTACCCTGAATTAAATCACCCCATATAGTTATAATAATGATATGATATTAAGATAAATGGCAAGATATTTTTATTTTTAAATATCAATTGTTTGATTATAAGATGAAGCTGAAATTCATCAATTAAGGCTGGATATATTGGCCCAGAAGTTCGAGTGCTGCGCGCTCGCCGCTTTCGAGGGCGCCTTCGATGCCCGAGGACAGGTCGGCCGAATGCTCGCCGGCGAAGGCGATCCGGCCGTGGGCGGCCTTGAGCTGCTTCTGCACCTGGGCGAGGTTGCCGGGCCGGCGTCCGGCGAAGGTGCCGAGCGCGCGCGGGTTGGCCGTCCACGACCAGGCCCCGCCGGTGGTGATCCGGCCTTCGAGCGAGGGGCGGGCGGCGACGATCTGGCGGCGCACGGCTTCCTTCAGCTCGGCGTCGGCATTGCCCTGGAGCAGGGCCGCCTTCGGCTTCTGGGCATAGACCCAGAGATGCTGGCCGACCTCGTTGCCGACGAGGAAGGTGCGGAATGGCAGGGTGTCGCTCCATAGCGAGGGCGGCAGTCCGTCCTCCTCCCAGAACGGCGCGGTGACGGGGAAGAAGAAGCTGGCCGCCTCACCATAGGGAACCGCGTCCCAGGCCGCGCGGCCGGGCGGGAGCGGATCGAGCCGCAGCTGCTTCAGCACGGGCAGGGGCACCGTCACCAGCGCGCGGGCGGCGCTGTAGCGGCGGCCCTCGGCGTCCTCGGCGACGATCCCGCCCGGCCCTTGGGAAATCCCCCGGATCGAGACGCCGTAGCGGACCCGCTCGCCCAGCGTGGCGGCCATGGCGTCGGTCAGGCGGCTCATCCCGCCGGACAGCGCGTCGACCCCGCCGAGCGCGGCGGACTGGCTGCGGATCTGGTCGCGGCGCAGCATCCACAAGGCGGAGACGCCGGACAGCGTGTCCCCGGTTCCGGGCTGGATGAAGGAAAGGGCGGCATCGTCGGCGCCGAGCTGGCGCAGCAGCGCGTCATAGGCTCCGTCGCGCGCTGCGCCCTGGGCGGAGAGCCAAGCCTCGGCATCGGCGAGCGGCGCGGCCTTGGCCATGATCGCCCCTTCGACCGACTGCGGCGGCACGGCGCGCAGCGCGGCTGGCAGCGGGTTCGCCTTGTCCGCGGCCCAGTCGCGCGGATGGATCAGTCGCCCGTCGACGTGGATCGCCATCCCCGGCGGAATCGCCGGGCGGGGGACGAGCTTAAGCCCGAGGTCGTCGACCAGACGGCGGGTGCGGGCATAGAGCGGCCCGACCTCCGACCCGCCTGCCTCGGGGCGACCCGGCGCGTCGTCGAGCGTGCGGACGCGGCCGCCGGGGCGGCTGTCGGCCTCGACCACGAGGACCTTCATGCCTTCCCCCGCGAGGATCATCGCGGCGTTGAGCCCGGAGAGGCCCGCGCCGACGATCAGCAAGTCGGCGGTTTCACCGGCCAGCGCCCGCCCGTGGAGCAGGGTGGCGGCGCCGAGCGCTCCCAGCCCGCCGAGAAAGCGGCGGCGGTTCAGCCCTGCCAGAAGCTGGTCCACCGGAACTTGTCCTTGAGGTATTCCCAGGCGTCCCGCTTGGTGTCGGGCACGCGCGCCAGCCAGAGGTTGGGATCGTAGCGCTCCCGGTAGTCCTCATAGACGTGACGGTAGAGCGAGAAGTGCACGTCGGGGATGCGGTGGCCCTTGCGGAAGCTCTCCATGTCGAAGACCGCGCGGCGGCGGGTCTCGAACTTGTCGGCCTCGGCGAGGACGGTGCCCTTGGGGCCGAAGATCGCCGAGCGGCCGACCCAGTCGTTCTTCGGCGCCTGCTCCACGAAGTAGTGGTCCGAGGTGCGGAACACGTCCATGCTGTTGTTGACGATCGTGACGAAGACGTCGTTGTGATAGGCGGTCAGGCGCATGTCGTGCCATTCGCAGCCGCCGGTCGCGGTGCGCAGGATGATCTCCGCGCCCTTCAGGGCCATGCAGCGGAACAGCTCGGGCTCGAACTGGACCGAGGACATCGAGATGTTGCCGATGTCCGTCCGCTCGACCGGGATGACCGCGTCGAGGCCGTACATTTCCACGTAGCGGTCATAGACGTCATAGATCGTCGTGGTGAACTGCTCGACGCCGGGCCACATGCCGCGCATGTTGCGCTGCTTCCAGTGGCGCGCGATGAGCTTGCCGGTCGGCGCGATGAGCAGCTGGGTGTTCATCGTGTGCCCGGCCCAGTCGTCGTCGAGCATCTGGCAGCCGAGCGCGATGTAGCAGTTGTACTGCTTCGCCTTCTCGCCGATCGCGGCGATCTCCGGGCCGTCGGGATGGCGCGAGACGCGCAGGTATTGCTTGAGGTCCCAGGGGGCGAAGCCGTGCAGCGGGAACTCGTGGAAGCAGAGCAGGTCGCAGCGGCCGCCGACCTGCTGGGCCTTGTCGATCGCGTTGAGCAGGTAGGCGAGGTTCTCGCGGATGCCCGGCTCCGGGTTGTCGCCGTCGACGGCGCGCACTGGCGTCTGGACGACCCCGACCGAAATCTTCGGCGACCGCAGCGGAACCGTCTCGTAGGTGCCGTCGTGCCGCACGATTCCTCCGCGCTCGCCCTTGTTTTCTGCTTGCATTACGCTCCCCGCCAGTATGATCCCTCGGTGGATCTGATCGGCCTGGAGCCTATTGCACGACTGGTGATATTGCAATAGGGTTATAACAACATGATGTTTGACGCGCCGAGAGGTTTTGGAAGGCCATGCTGATTAACAACTGGTACGTCGCGGCGGAATCCGCGGACCTGACGCCCGGCGCCCCCAAGCGGGTGCGGATGCTGGGTTTCGACTTCGCGCTCTATCGCGATTCGGCGGGCAAGGCGGTCTGCGTGTCCGACGTCTGCGTCCATCGCGGGGCCTCGCTCGCCGCCGGGCGCTGCGACGGCGACCGGATCGCCTGTCCGTTCCACGGCTGGGAGTTCGAGAGCGACGGGCAATGCGCGAAGATCCCCGCCCTGGGCGAGCTCAAGGTGCCCCGGCGCGCGCGGATCGACAGCTATCCGACCGAGGAAATCTACGGCTGGATCTGGGTGTTCCTGGGCGACCTGCCCGAGGAGGAGCGGCCCGCGCCGCCCGCCTTCCTGCCCGAGTTCGACCAGACCGATAGCTGGCGCACGACGCGGATGGTCGTGGAGGCCCCGGTCAACTGGACCAAGTTCGAGGAGAACTCGCTCGACACCGCGCACCTGTCCTTCGTCCACAAGGCCTTCGGCAACCGCCTGGATCCGCGCGCGACGCTCGTGCCGATCGAGCGTACCGCCTATGGCGCCCGGGTCGCGCGCGAGCGCACCCCGCCCAAGCCCGAGGTCAAGGCCGGGGTGCTCGGCGAGCTGCTGGCCCAGCCGCGCGACAAGACCAGCGTGGCGCTGGAGTTCTCGCTGCTCGGAGTCTGCCACCGCATCCAGCCGACGTTCCGGCCGGGGATGAGCCAGGTGGTCTTTTCTGCCTCGACCCCGATCGACCCCTACAACACCCGCCAGTTCGGCCTCCAGGCGCGCAACTACGCGATCGAGCCCGAGCACGACGCGGAGCGGCTGGACGGGCGCAAGCAGGCGATCGACGAGGACATTGCGGTCGCCTCCACGATACGTCCGCGCGTCGGCCCGACACCCTTCGCGGACGAGTTCCTGACCCGTGCCGACGAGATGGAATCGATCTTCCGCGGGCTGGTCATCCAGATGGCCGAAGCCGGTTGGGAGATCGACTATGCGAAGGTCGCCGCCGAATGGGACAGCAAGGTCTATGTGATCCCGAGCCCGGCCCGCCGCGCCGATCCCAAGAACTGGGTGCACGAGGCCGTGCCGACCACGCGGCCGCGCCGTGAGGGCTTCGGCTGGGCGGAGATCGCCCGCGAGGCCGGGCAGCGCGCGCGGGCGCTGAGCGTGGCCGCCGAATGAGCGGGCCCGCCACCGATCCGGCGATGCACTCCATGTCGCCCAGGCTTTCGGCGGACGAGAAATCGCTGCTCGACTTCGCCGTCTCGCTGAAGTCGCGGCTGCGCGGCCCGATGCGGGCGGCCTTGCCCAAGGCCTACCAGGCCCATGCCGCGCCGGCCTATGCCGCCGCGCACGGCGCGCCGCCTGCCGGCTGGCGCGAGGTCGGCGAGGCCATGCAGGGCGAGCCGGTCTATCGCTGGTGGAGCGCGCTCGCCCGGGCGCAGCAGGAATACTACGTGGACCTGACCGCCAGCGTGGTCGACGGCCAGTTGCCCGAGCTGGTCGACCGCTACCGCGCGATCGCCTCCGGGCCGGTCAAGGGCTCGCTGACGCTCGATCCCGGCGTCGCCGTGCCGGACTACCAGGCGGCGGTCGATATCCACTGCGTGCCCGGCTCCTACTTCATCGAGCGCTGCGAGGACGACGTCTGGGCGGGCGCGCGCAGCGACCTCGGCTCCTTCGTCTTCACCATGGGGCGGCACGGCGGCCTCAACGAGGACAAGGGCGTGGCCGGCGCGCGCTTCGTCAAGAGCCGCTTCCCCGACCTCGCCGTGCGCGACATCCTCGACATGGGCTGCACCGTCGGGCTCTCGACCCTGCCCTGGGTCGACGCCTTTCCCGAGGCGCGGGTGGAGGCCATCGACCTCTCCGCGCCGAGCCTGCGCTACGGCCATGCCCGCGCCGAGGCGCTGGGCAAGGAAGTCCACTTCCGCCAGGCCAATGCCGAGGCGACGCCCTATCCGGACGAGAGCTTCGACCTCGTCGTCAGCCATATCCTGTTGCACGAGACCAGCCGCGAGGCGCTGGGTCGGATCGTGGCCGAATGCCACCGCTTGCTGCGACCCGGCGGGGTCATGCTGCATATCGAGGTGCCGGTGCGGTGCACCAATCCGTTCGAGCAGTTCCTCGCCAACTGGGACGGCCCCAACAACAACGAGCCGTTCTGGCCGACCCTGGCCGAAATGGACCTCGTCGCCCCCGCCGTCGCCGCGGGCTTCCCTGCGGAGGAAGTGTTCGAGGCCGTGGTCCCGACAGCGTTCCACAAGGCCGGGGACTGGCTCGGCTACGGCGCCCGCAAGGCGGGAGGGCGGTCATGAGCCTGCCCCCGCTGCCCCGCGCCGCGCGCGGCGAGCGCCCGTTCTTCCTGCCCGACGCCGATGTCGAGCGGCTGCTCAACATGGTCGTGGCCCTGACCGGCGAGGTCTGCCGGCTCGAGGACCGGCTCGATCGGCTCGAGCGGACCTCTGCCGATCCCGCTACCTTGGCCGGCTGGGCTCCCGACGCGGAGGCGAGCGCAGAGCGCGCGGAACGCCGCGCCGCCGTGATCGACCGTGTCTTCCGCATCCTCGAGGCCGACGCCGAGCGGGTGCTCAACCCGCCCGAGCCGATGGACCAGGTCATGCGCCGCCTCGCGGGAGCGGGCGAATGAGCGCGGCGTTCGAGCCCGGCGACCTGTTGCTGGCGGCGAGCGACGTCGACGATCGCGAGATCGACCTGCGCAACCATCGCGGGCCGGGCCGCATCCTCCACCTGGGAGCCGACTTCTCCGCGAAGTCGGTGCTGTGGACCGGGGTCGAGGGACTGCTGGTCGGCCTGGCGATCGATCCCGCCGACGGCACGATCTGGGGCGCGGACCCGACCGGCCGCCGCCTCTCCCATTTGGGCCGGGACGGTGTGGCCCTGCCGGTGCTGGCGCTGCCCGAGCGGCCGTTCGGGACCGTGCTGTTCGATGCCGAGGGCACGATGCTGCTCGGCGTCCATACCCGGCGCGGGCCGCCGCCCGAGGACGAGATCGGCGCGGCCAACCTGCTGCGGCGCGAGGGGACCGGCTGGCGCCGCTACGAGCTGCGGACGGACGGCGGGCACAGCGGCTTCCATGCCGTCAGCTCGGTGGCGCTCGACGGGGCGGTCGCCGCCCATCTCGCGGAGGGCGGCCGGCACGTCTATCGGCACGATCTCGATGCCGACCGGCCGCTGGAGCCCTTGCTGGTGATGCCCGAGGGCGAGGGCGGCAGGCGCGTCTATGGCGTGGCGGCGATCGCCGGGGGCTGGCTGGTCGCGACCGGCGGCGGCATGCTCAAGCTGGACCGCGACGGCGCAGTGCTGGCCGACTGGGCGGCGCCCTCGCCGCGCGGCTGGACCCGCGTCACCCCGGCGAAGGACGGCGAGACCTTCTTCTTCAACAACTTCCTCGAAGGATTGATCGAGCGGCGGCGCCTGTCCGATGGGACGGTGGTCGCCGCGCATGATATTGCCCGCAAATGCGCGCTGTGCGGTGTTGCGGAATTGTGAAGGGCACAATGGAGATGGGAACCGGGATGCAAGGAAATATTCGGGGCTGGATGATGGCGGCGGCGCTGGGCCTGGGGCTCACGCTGACGGCCTGCGGGGGCAAGGGCGGCGGCAGCGCGACCCAGGCGGTCACGGGCAACGTGCTCAATCGCGGCACGGCGAGCGAGCCGCCGACGCTCGACCCGCACCTGGCCCAGGGCAACAGCTCCTCGGCGCTGATCGACGATCTGTTCGTCGGCCTGATGACCAAGGACGCCAACGGCAAGATGATCGGCGGCCTGGCCGAAAGCTGGGCCGCCTCGACCGACGGCCTGACCTGGACCTTCAAGCGGCGCCCCGGCCTCGTCTGGTCGGACGGCAAGCCGCTGACCGCCGAGGACGTGGTCTGGTCGTTCCAGCGCCTGCTCGATCCGAAGACGGCGGCGCGCTATGCGGCCAACCTGTTCGGAGTGAAGGGCGCCCGCGCGGTCAACCAGGGCGCGCCGCTCTCGCAGCTCGGTATCACCGCGCCCGACGCGACGACCGTGGTCTTCCAGCTCGAGCGGCCGATCCCCTATTTCCCCAACATCCTCACCTCCAACGCCACGGTCCCCGTGCCGCGGCAGGTGATCGAGAAGGAGGGGCGCAACTGGACCAAGGCGGGGACGATGGTCTCGAACGGCGCCTTCACCCTGGTCGAATGGGTGCCGAACACGCGCATCGTCGTGAAGAAGAACCCGAACTTCTACGACGCCGCCAACGTCAAGCTCGACGGCGTGGTCTATTTCCCGACCGACAACACCGGCACCCTGGTCAACCGCTACCGGGCCGGCGAGGTCGACGTGATCCTGAACTTCCCGCCCGAGCAGACCGAGTTCCTCAAGAAGAACTTCGGCAACCAGGTGCAGGTCTCGCCCAACCAGGGGCTGTTCTACTTCCTGTTCAACACCAAGAAGCCGCCCTTCGACAACGTGAAGGTGCGCCAGGCGCTGTCGCTGGCGGTGGACCGCCAGGCGCTCACCCAGCAGGTGATGAAGGGCGAGGCGGAGCCCGCCTGGACCCTGGTGCCGAGCGACATCGCCGGCTACCGCCGCCTGCCGCCGGCCGACGCCGCGCTCAGCCAGGCCGATCGGGTGGCCAAGGCCAAGGCGCTGCTGGCCGAGGCCGGCTACGGCGCGGGCAAGCCGCTGCCGGTGGAGCTGCGCTACGACAGCAAGGAGGAAAGCCGCCAGGTCGCCGTCGCCATCGGCGACATGTGGAAGGCCGTGGGCGCCAGTCCGACGCTCAAGGCTTCGGACTTCCGCGGGATCACCGGCGACGCGCGCTCGGGCCGCTTCGACGTGATCCGCTACCAGTGGTTCGCGCCGTTCGACGATCCCTCGACCTTCCTCATGCTGGTGAAGGGCCGCTCGCCGACCAACCTGACCGGCTTCGCCGATCCCCGGTTCGATGCCGCGGTCGCCGCAGCCGACGCCCTGCCGACCGAGGCGGCGCGCATGGCCAAGCTGGCCGAGGCCGAGCGCGACGTGATGACGCAGTACCCGGTCCTGCCGGTCTACTTCACCACGGCCCGCCGCCTGGTCTCCCCGCGCGTCGAGGGCTGGAGCCAGCAGACCGGCAACAACGTCTATTCGCGCTGGCTGTCGGTGAAGAAGGCGTCCGGTTCCTGATCAGGCCGGGGGGCGGCCTTCGGGCCGTCCCCCGCGAGCCGGCGCGGCGGCGAGGAAGACATGGTGGACGTAGGAATCGGCGCGGTAATAGGCGGACAGCAGCTCAATCGGCTGGGAGGCCAGGTCGAGCAACTGGAGCCTGACGTGGACGAGCGGCGCGCCGACCGTGGTCTTGAGCAGGCTGGCGAGCTGCGTATCGGCCAGCGTTGCGCTGATGAGCTGATGCGCGCCGAGGATCTCGAACCCCTTGCCCTGGAGCAGGGTCGGCGCCGGGCCGATGACGAGGTCGTCGGGCGTCAACTCGATCCCGAGCTGGCCCGAGATGGTGAGCGTGGTGTAGCCGATCGGCTGGCTGTCGCGGACGCGGACGAAGCTGGCCTGGAGCACTTCCGCGCCGACCGGCAGGTGCAGGTCGCGCGCGGTTGCGTCGTCCGCCGGGATGCGGCGGATGTGGACGTCCTGGAGGCTGGAGCGCTGGTCGAGCTGGCGCAGCCGGCGGACCAGCTCGGCGAAGTCGCCGCGGCTCGGCGTTTCGGTAGGCACGGTCGAGACGAAGGTGCCGCGGCCCTGCTTGCGCTCGACGAAGCCCTGGTTCTCCAGCATCTCCACTGCCGCGCGGACGGTGATGCGCGACACCCCGAAGATGTCGCAGAGCTCAGGCTCAGAAGGCAGGCGTCCGCCGGGAGGATAGGCGCCCTGGTTAATCCACGCCTTGAGCGCGGTATAGACCTGGACGTAGCGGGGCGAATGCAGGTTTTCGTCAACGAGTGCCAAACCTCATCCCTTTCATGTGTCGGTGCCCCGAGCGGGCATTTCGGGAGCACACTAGACGGTTATCCGCCCCCGAGGCAATGAGTCAGATGCATGTTGTTCTATCGACATAATCAATTGTGACAGGAGAATGTATCTTGGAAAAGCTCGCTGCCGTCGCTCGCTCGGTCGCCGCCGAGGCGGGGCCGAGATCTCGCTTCCTCCAGCCCTCGGATAACGACGAGCTGCTCGGAATCACCCTTGCCCTGGCCGGGGAAGTGGCCACGCTCTACGAGCGGCTCGACGTGCTGGAGCGGGTGCTCGAAGCGGGATTCGGCCTGTCGCGCGAAACGCTGGACGGCTTCGTCGCCTCGCCCGAGGTGCTGGCCCAGCGCGGCCAGTGGCACGACGCCTTCGTCACCCGCCTGATGCGGCCGCTGACCCAGGAGATCGAGCGCCTGAAGGCCCACGGCGGCGCGCCCGTGCCCGAGAGCAGCGGCGGCGATTAAAATCCGAAAAGGCGGCTTGCTTTTGGATTATATTGTCATCATAATAATGATATGATGACAGGGACGGAAATGACGGCCGTGAACCCCCGCACGGGGACGGCGGACTATGCCTTCGCCACAGCCGCGCGCGCCGATATCGAGGCCGAGGCGGCCCGCCTCCGCGCGGCGCAGCCCGCCTGGGCGGCGCGCAGCGCGGAGGAGCGCGCGGCGATCCTCGGCCGCTGGGCCGACGCGGTGGAAGCCGCAGCCTACGAGATCGGCGAGGCGCTGGCGGTGGATACCGGGCGCGGCCTGCTGTCCCATCGCGAAGTGACCGGCGCGGCCTCCAATATTCGGCGCTGGGCGCGGATGGCGCCGGACCTGCTCAAGCAGCCCGAGATGCGCGATTCGCAGCTCGTCGCGGGCATCCGCTACGGCAACCAGACGGTGCCCTATCAGCTCTGCGGCTTCATCTCGCCGTGGAACTTCCCGGTGACGCTCTCGCTGATCGACGCGGTGCCGGCCCTGGCGGCGGGCGCCGCGGCGCTGGTCAAGCCTTCGGAAGTGACGCCGCGCTTCGTCGCGCCGCTCGCCCGCACCCTCGACGCCGTGCCCGAGCTCAAGGCTGTGCTCGGCTTCGTCCTGGGCGACGGGCAGGCCGGCGCGGCGCTGATCGACCAGGTCGACCTCGTCTGCTTCACCGGCTCGGTGGCGACGGGACGCAAGGTCGCCGAGCACGCGGCCCGGCGCTTCATCCCGGCCTCGCTGGAGCTGGGCGGCAAGGATGCGGTGATCGTCACCGCCTCGGCCGACATCGAGCAGGCGACCGACGCGGTGCTGCGCGGCTCGATCCTCAACAGCGGCCAGGTTTGCCTCTCGATCGAGCGGATCTATGTCCAGCGGCCGCTCTATGACGCCTTCGTCGCCCGCCTGGTCGAGAAGGCGCGGGCGGTGAAGCTGAACCTCGACGACATCGAGGACGGCCACATCGGCCCGCTGATCTTCGCCCGCCAGGCCGAGGTGATCGAGGCCCACCTCAAGGACGCGGTCGCGCGCGGCGCGCGGATCGAGACCGGCGGCGAGCTGGTCCGGCAGGGCGGCGTCTGGTGCCCGCCCACCGTCCTGACCGACGTGACCAACGACATGGCGGTGATGCAGGAGGAGACCTTCGGCCCGATCCTGCCGGTGATCGCCTTCGACACGGTGGACGAGGCCGTGGCCCTGGCCAACGACACCAGCTTCGGCCTGTCCGGCTCGGTGATCGCCGGCACGGTGGACGAGGCGCTGGCGATCGGCGAGCGGATCGACGCCGGCGGCATCTCGATCAACGACTGCGGGCTGACCATCGTGACCTACGAGCCGGAGAAGAACAGCTTCGGCTTCTCTGGTATGGGCGGCTCCCGCATGGGGCCGGCTTCGATCAACCGCTTCCTGCGCCGCAAGGCGCTGATCGTGCAGACCGGCGCGCCGTCGTCGATCGACGATTTTGCCGAAAGGCCCATCGCCAACCCTGCCGCAACGCCCGTTGCCTGAGAGAGGAACGCACATGACTCTGCTTGCCGAAAAGGATTTCTACCAGGCTCTCGAAGCCGGCCGTAAGCCCAAGGGCTCCGGCGCGCACCCGTTCAGCCTGCTCTGGGCGGAGGGCGGCCTGTCCCGCCACCAGCTCGGGCTTTGGGCGATCCAGCACTATTACTACATCTCGGTGATTCCGCAGCAGTTCGCCGCGCTCTACGCCCGGATGCCGGACCCGCTGGGCCGCCACCTGCTGATCGAGAACCTGGTCGGCGAGGAGATGCCGGAGACGCCGGAGAAATCGCACCCCAACCTGCTGCTCAAGTTCGCCAAGGCCTGCGGTTTCGATCCGGCCTTCGTCGAGGACGCGGAAGCGCGCGGCGACATCCTGCCCGCGACCCGCGCGATGCGCGCCTGGATCTGGGAACTGGCGACGATCCGCCCGATCCACGAGGCCTGCGCCGGGATCATGGTCGCGCTGGAAGGGCAGCTCCCCACGCTCTATCCGAAGTATATCGCGGCCATGACCAAGATGGGCTTCACCGACGACGAGCTGGAGTTCTTCCACGTCCACGTCGAGAACGACGTCGAGCACGCCGAGGTCGGCTTGCAGCTCTGCCACAAGTACGCCGACGACGAGCAGAAGCAGGCGATGGCGGTCGAGGCCGTGAAGGGTTCGGCGGCGCTGCGCTACCAGATGCTGTCGGAGATCGAGGAAGCCCTGCGGATGAAGCAGGCGGCGTGATCCCCGGCATGGCGGGCCGCTCGCTGCTCGACGCAAGTGGACGCGTCCTGCTGCTGACCGGCGCCGCCGGGGGGATCGGGGCGGCCGTCGCCGCGGCCTATCGCCAGGCCGGGGGCACGGTCGCCGGCCTCGACCTGGTCGGGGACGAACTGGTTGGAGGCGAGGACATCCTCGCCTGCGACACGGCGGACGAGGCGGCGGTTGCCGCCGCCGTCGCCGCGGTGCTGGAACGGCACGGCCGGATCGACGACGTGGTCCACGCGGCGGGCGTCGTCGGCGAGGGGCGGCTGGCCGACATGGCGCTGGCCGCCTGGCAGCGGGTGCTCGACGCCAACCTGACCTCCGCCTTCCTGCTCGCCCGCGCCTGCGCCGGGCCGCTCGCTGCCGCGCGCGGGCGGCTGGTGTTCCTCTCCTCCACCAACGGCCGCAACGGCGGCTCCCACCTGTCCGGCGCGGCCTATGCGGTGGCCAAGGCCGGGCTCATCAACCTGACCCGCTACCTGGCGCGCGAATGGGCCGGCGACGGCGTGCGGGTGAACTGCGTCGCGCCCGGCCCGGTCGACACGCCCATGCTGGCCCGGCTCGACGCGGAGACCCGCGCGGCGCTGGAAGGCGGCACCCTGACCGGCCGCCTGCCCACGGCGGACGACATCGCCGCCTCGATCGCCTTCCTCCTGTCGGACAACGCGGCGGCCTTCACCGGAACCACGCTCAACCCCTCGGCGGGATTCCTGCTGGACTAGGGTGCTGCCGCGTCGCTCATACTCCCCCGCCTCTCGTCATGCTGAACTTGTTTCAGCATCCATGGGGCAACGGCGTCGCAGCAACGCAACCGTCCCTTGATCGGTGAGGCTGGCCCATGGACCCTGAAACGAGTTCAGGGGGACGAGGTGGGCAGGTAAGCTGACGGCTCGCGCAAAGGCGCCGGGCAACAGCATGCGCTCCGCTTGCAGGATCATATTAACGGTTCAAAGAGCGAAGACGAATCGCCTTATCGGTTAATGTGGCAGGCTGAGGCCGTGTAGGAAAATGGTTTTTCGGGGCAGCGCCCGCGAAGTGCACCGCCACCGCCTCAACCGGCGACCTGCATCCCCCGAATCTGGACCCCGGCGTAGTGGCAGGCCACCGTGCGCCCGTCCGCCGGATGGGTCGGCGCGGGGACTTCCAGGATGCAGTTCGGCTTCGCCGCCGGGCAGCGGGTGTGGAAGACGCAGCCCGAGGGCGGGCGCAGCGGCGAGGGGACCTCGGCCCGCAGCAGCGTGGGCACGCGGGCGCGCTCGGCGGCCGGATCGGGGATCGGCACGGCCGAGAGCAGCGCCTGGGTGTAGGGGTGGTACTGCCGCGCGAACAGCGGGGCCGTGGCCGAATCCTCCATCATCCGGCCCAGGTACATGACCATGACCCGCGTCGCGATCTGGCGGACGATCGCCAGGTCGTGGCTGATGAAGATGATCGCGATCCCGGTCTCGCGCTGGAGCGCCTGGAGCAGGTTGACGATCTGCGCCTTGACCGAGACGTCGAGCGCCGAGACGGCCTCGTCGCAGATCAGCATCTCCGGCTCGGAGATCATCGCCCGGGCAATGGCGATGCGCTGGGCCTGGCCGCCCGAGAACTCCGCCGGATAGCGGTCCGCCATGTCGGCGGTCAGGCCCATCTTCTCCAGCCAGGCGATGGCGCGCGGGCGGCGCTCGGCGGCGGGGATGTCGGGGCGCAGGGTTTCCAGCGGCTCGGCGATGATGTCGCCCACGGTCATTCGCGGGTTGAGGCTGCCGAGCGGGTTCTGGAACACCGGCTGCACCGCGCGGCGGAAGGCGTGGCGCCCGGCCGCGTCGAGCGTCGCGAGGTCGCGCCCGCGCCACAGGATGCGCCCGGCCGCGGGCGTCACGAAATCGAGCGCGGCGCGGGCCAGGGTGGACTTGCCGCAGCCGGATTCGCCGACGATGCCGACGCATTCGCCGGGCTCAACGGTCAGCGAGACGTCGCGGACCGCTTGCAGGGATTCGCCCTTGCCGAACAGCGAGCGCCCGATCTGGAAGCGGACGTCGAGCCCTTCGATCGACAGCAGCGGCGCGCTCATGCCGGCACCTTGAGGCAGGCGGCGAGGCGGTTACCGATGCGGCGGGCCTCGGGGCGGACCTGCTCGCAGCGCGCGTCGGCTTCGGGGCAGCGCGGGCTGAAGGCGCAGCCCGGCGGCATCGCGTTGAGCGGCGGGGGCACGCCGGGGATGGCGGGGAGCATCCCGCCCGTCGGCATGTCGATCCGCGGCGTGCACATGAACAGCCCCTTGGTGTAGGGGTGCGCGGGGGCGGCGAACAGCTCGTCGACTGGGGCGTGCTCGACGATGCGGCCGCCGTACATCACCGCGACCTCGTCGCAGACGCCGGCGACGACGCTGAGGTCGTGGGTGATGAGGATGATCGCGGTCCCGGCATGGTCCTTGAGCTTGCCGAGGGTCGAGAGGATCGTCGCCTGGACGGTCACGTCGAGCGCCGTGGTCGGCTCGTCGGCGATCAGCAGCGAGGGCTTGCACAGCAGGGCCATGGCGATCATCACCCGCTGGCGCATCCCGCCCGACAGCTCGTGCGGGTATTGCCGCAGCCGCCGCTCGGGCTCGGACAGGCGCAGCACCTCCAGCATGGCCAGCGATTCCGCCAGGGCCTGCTTGCGCGAGAAGCCCTTGTGGACCTGGAGCACCTCGGCGAGCTGGTCGCCGATCCGCATGTGCGGGGTGAGGCCGGTGATCGAATCCTGGAAGACCAGCGACATCCGCGCGCCGCGCAGCTCGTCGAGCCGGCGGCGGGGGGCGCCGATCAGCTCCTCGCCCTCGAACAGGGCGGAGCCGGTGACGGTCCCGTTCTGCGGCAGCAGGCCTAGCATCCCGAGCATGGTCTGGCTCTTGCCGCTGCCGGATTCGCCGACGATGCCGAGGCAGCGGCCCGGCTCTAGCGAGAAGGACACGTCCTTGACCGCGTGCAAGGTGCCGCGCGGGGTGCGGAAGCTGACGCCCAGGTTGCTGATCTCGAGCATGGCCATGGTCAGCGCCCCTGCGGATCGAGCGCGTCGCGCAGGCCGTCGCCGACGGCGTTGAACGCGAGCATGGTGATGGCGAGCAGGGTGGCGGGCGCGGCCAGGATCCACGGCGCGGAATCGAGCTGCGGCGCGCCCTGGTTGATGAGCAGGCCCCAGCTCGTCAGCGGCTCCTGCACGCCGAGGCCGAGGAACGAGAGCGAGCTTTCGACGATGATGTTCACCGGGATGAGCAGGGTGGAATAGACGATCACCGGGCCGATCACGTTGGGGATGACGTAGCGGCTGAGGATGCGCGGCGTCGGCAGGTCCACGGCCCGCGCCGAATCGATGTATTCGCGGTTGCGGATGGCGATGGTCTGGCCACGCACGATCCGGGCCATGGTCAGCCACTCGACCGCGCCGATCGCGGCGAAGATCAGGAACACGTTGTTGCCCAGCACCGTGACCAGGACGATGACTAGGAACAGCAGCGGCACGGCGTAGAGCACGTCGACGAAGCGCATCATCAGGAGGTCGGTCAGGCCGCCGAACCAGCCGGCGACCGCGCCCCAGACCACGCCGATGGCCAGCGCGATGGCCGTGGCGATCAGCCCGATGGCCAGCGAGATGCGTGCGCCGTAGAACACCCGGACGAACAGGTCGCGGCCGTTGGCGTCGGTCCCGAACCAGTGGAAGTCGGTCAGGCTCGGCGGCTGCGAGGCGTGCTCCAGCCCGGCCTCCTCCAGCCCGTGCGGCCAGAGGATCGGGATCAGGATCGCCAGCAGCGCGATCAGCGCGAGCAGGCCGAGCCCGACCACCGCCGAGCGGTTCGCGGCGAAGCGGGCCAGGGCCTGGCGCCGGGCCGTGAAGGGGACCGTCTGGGAGGAAGCGCTCATTTGACCCTCGCGCGCGGGTCGAGCCAGCCATAGGCGATGTCGACCAGCAGGTTCAGCAGGATAAGGACCGTGGCGTAGAGGATGACGATGCCCATCACGAGCGAGTAGTCGCGGTTCATCGCCCCCTGGACGAAGAAGCGGCCGATGCCGGGCAGGCCGAACAGTTGCTCGACGATGACCGAGCCGGTGACGACGGCCGCCGCCGCCGGGCCGAGGTAGGTCATCACCGGGAGGAAGGCGGCGCGCATGACGTGCCGCCAGAGGACGCGGTTCTCCGGCATTCCCTTGGCCCGGGCGGTGCGGACGTAGTCGGCCGAGAGGATCTCCAGCATGGCGCCGCGCATGATCCGGGCGATCGCCGCGATCTGCGGCAGGGCCAGCGCGATCACCGGCAGGATCCAGTAGCGGGCGCTGCCGTCGCCCCAGCCGGCGACCGGCAGCAGGTGGAGATAGACGCCGAAGACCAGGGTCAGCGCGGGCGCGACGACGAAGTTGGGCAGGGCGATGCCGAGCGAGGCGGCGCCCATCACCGCGGCGTCGATCGGGCCGTTGCGGTTGCGCGCGGCGACGATCCCCGCGGTCATGCCGAGCGCGGCGGCCAGCGCCTTGGCGGTCAGGCCCAGGCGCAGCGTCACCGGCAGACCGTCGGAGATCAGCTCGCCCACGCTGCGGTCGGGATAGGTGGTGGAGGGGCCGAAGTCGAAATGGCTAAGCGCGCCGAGGAAGCGAACGTACTGCCCGCTCACCGGCAGGTCGAGGCCGTAGGTCGCCTCGAGGTTGGCCTTCACCGCCGGATCGAGGTCGACCTCGGCGTCGAACGGCCCGCCGGGCGCGGAGCGCATCAGGAAGAACGAGGCGGTGATGATGATGAACAGCGTCGGCACGCCGATCAGCAGTCGCTTGAGGATGTAGCCGCCCATCGCCCTACTCCGCCAGTTCCATGGCCTGCCGGTCGGCGCGCCGGGTCCAGCCGAGGAGCAGCAGCGCCGGGATCATCATCAGCACGCCCAGCGCGAACGGCGCCGAGGGCGAGACGAACGCATAGACCGTGCCGACGCCCGCCTGGCCGATGAAGCGGGCCATCGAGCTGCTGCTCTGGTAGACGCCCATCGCCAGGCCGCGTTCGCTGGGCAGGGCTTGTTCGGAGATCAGGGTCTGCATATTGGTCTGGAACAGGGCGGTGGCGATGGCCGCGACGAGGACCGCGAGGGCGATGTTAAGCCACGTCGTCGCCAACAGCAATCCCAGCCAGCCGGCCGCGTAGAGCAGGATCGCCGCCTTGACGAGGGTGTAGGAGCTGAACCGCTTGGCCAGCGGCCCCATCGCGGCGAACTGGAACAGGGCGATGGTCGCGCCCGATACGCCGAGCACCAGGCCGATGTAGCGCGGGCCGAGCCCGTGGACGTCGTGCGCCCAGATCGCCAGGATCGCCTCGCGCGCGGCGACGAAGGTGATGACGATCAGGCAGAGCGAGACCAGGCCGGCGAGCCGCGGCTGGCGGCGCAGACTGGCCAGGCTGGCGAGCAGGCTGGCCTTGCTGCGCGGGGCCTCCTCGGTGCCTGTCCGGTTGCTCTCGGGCAGCAGGAACAGGATGCCGAGGAACGAGAGCGCGGAGAGCGAGGCCGCGGCATAGGCGGGCAGGGCGAAGTTGGCCTGCTCGATCCCGCCGCTGCCGCTCAGCAGGCCGCCGAGCATCGGCCCGATCACGAAGCCCATGCCGAAGGCGGCGGATAGCCGGCCGAGGTGGCGGGCGCGCTCCTCCGGCGCGGTGACGTCGGTGACGTAGGCATAGGCCGTGGCGAGGTTGGCCGAGGTGATGCCGCCGAGGATGCGGGCCAGCAGCAGCATCTGCCAGCTCTCCGCCTGGGCGAGCAGGACGTAGGACAGGGCATGACCGGCCATCGAGGCGAGCAGCACCGGGCGACGGCCGTAATGGTCCGAGATATGCCCCCAGACCGGCATGGCGACGAACTGGCTGAGCGAATAGGCGGCGATGACCAGCGTGATCATCTCCGCGCCGAGCCCGGTGCGCAGCGCGTAGAACGGCACCAGCGGCGCGAGGATGCCGTAGCCGATGAGGTCGACGAACACGACTGTCCACAGCGTCGCGAGCGCCGCCGCAGAGCGTGGATCGGAATTCAGGCGCATTGCGGTCAACCGACTCCGGGTTTCGGCGAGAACGACGACATTTCCCTTGTGAATCCCCCGGCCCTTAGCATAATAATGTTGTTATGATAACAAGACGTCCTGTGGCAGGATGTGGTCTGAGCCGCAAGAGGGAATTGGGAAAATGAACGGTGCTGGCGGATGGATGGATCGGCGCACGCTGCTGCGGCTGGCAGGGGCGGGCGGGGCGATCGTGGTGCTCGGGCGGATGGTGCCCGCGGCCGCCCAGACGATCCTGCACGGCAGCGCGATCGAGGCGCGCTCGCCCACGGCCTTGCTGCCGTTCTACCTGGCGATCGGCCCCGACAACCGCACGCGCTTCACCTGTCCGGCGACGGAGATCGGCCAGGGAGTGACCACCTCGCTCGCCCAGATCGTCGCCGAGGAACTGGACTGCGACTGGTCGCTGATCGACGTCGTGCTGGCCGGGGCGGGCGACGCCTATGTGAACCCGCCGAAGAAGCAGCAGTCGGTCGGCCAGTCCTTCTCGGTGCGCGGCTATCACGATTCGCTGCGCCTGATCGGCGCGGCCGCGCGCGAGGTGCTGATCGAGGCGGCGGCGGCGCGGCTGGCGGTGCCGGCGGACAACCTGGAGGCCCGCGACAGCCAGGTCCATCACCGCGCGTCGGGCCGCAGCTTGCGCTATGCCGAGCTGGCCGAGGCCGCGAGCCGCCTGACCCCGCCCGCCAAGCCCCCATTGCGGAGCAAAGACCCGTACCCGGCGATCGGTCAGAGCCGCAAGCGGCTGGACACGCCCGACAAGGTGGCCGGGCGCACCGTCTATGCGATCGACGTGGAGCGGCCCGACATGCTCTGCGCGGCCCTGGCGCTGGCGCCCGTTGCGGGCGGCAAGCTGGCGGGCTTCGACCGCGCCGCGGCGCTCGCCGCGCCGGGCGTGCGGCAGGTGGTCGAGACCACTCAGGGCTATACGCCGGGGATTGCGGTCCTGGCCGACCACTGGTGGCAGGCGAAGGCCGGGCTCGAGGCTGGGCAGGCGACCTTCACCGGCGGCGATGCGACCACCGAATCGCTGCGCCGCACGGTCCTCGCCGGACTGGAGGCGACGCCGGTGCCGGGCGGCGGCGAGGGCGACGTCGCCGCCGCCTTCAGCGGCGCGAAGGAAGTGACCGCGGTCTATGAGACCCCGTTCCTGGCCCACGCGACGATGGAGCCGTTGTCGGCGGTCGCCCATGTGCGGTCCGACGGCTGCACCCTCTGGGTCGGCACGCAGAGCCAGCAGCGCGCCCGCGACGAGATCGCGCAGTTCCTCGGGCTCCCCGCCGACAAGGTGGTGGTCGAGACGCTGCCCGGCGGCGGCGGCTTCGGACGGCGCTGGTACGGCGATTTTCCCCTGCTCGCCGCCGAGCTGTCGAAGGCCTCGGGGCGGCCGGTCAAGCTGCTGTTCCACCGCGAGCTCGACATGACCCACGACGTCTATCGCCCCGCCTTCGCCATGCGCGGCCGCGCCGCGATCGAGGGCAAGGCGCTGAAGGGCCTGGACTTCCATATCGCCGGCCCCTCGATCAGCGAGTTCGGGCGGCCGGGCCGGTTGCAGGGCAAGGTCGATCCCGTGGCGGTCTCGGGCCTGAAGGACTGCGTGTACGGGGTGCCGTTCCGCGTCCAGTGGTCGTCCACGCCGACGCCGGTCCCGGTGGGGGTCTGGCGCTCCGTGGGCCACAGCCACAACGGTTTCTTCCTCGAAAGCCTGGTCGACGAGGCGGCGCTGGCGGCGGGGACGGACCCGATCGCCTTCCGCAAGCAGGCGCTGGCCGACGAGCCGCGCGCCCTCGCGGTGCTGGAGCGGGTCGAGAAGGAAAGCGGCTGGGGTCGCAAGCTGCCCAAGGGGCGTGGGCTCGGCGTGGCCGTGGCCGAGGCCTATGGTAGCTACGTCGCCGAAGTGGTGGAGGTCGAGCTGAAGGGCAAGGAGGTCCGTCCGGTCGCGGTCTGGGCCGCGATCGACTGCGGCACGGCGATCAATCCCAAGGGACTTCAGGCGCAGATCGAATCGGGCATCGTCTTCGGTATGTCCGCCCTGTTCTGGGGCCAGGTCGATTTCGAGGGCGCCGCCGCGCAGCAGACCAATTTCCACGACTACCGGGTGCTGGCCCTCAAGGAGATGCCCATCGTCCACACCTATGTCGTCGATACCGGCGGGGCGCTGGGCGGGGCGGGCGAGCCGGGGCTGGTGCCGCTGGCCGCGGCGCTGTGCAACGCCATGGTTGCGGCCGGGGCGCAGCGTCCGCGGCGCCTGCCGCTGGCCGCGCTCGACTGGGAGATGGCCGCATGATCCGCCCGGCACTGCTCCTGCTCTGTCTGCCGCTGCTGCTGGCGGCCAAGCCCGCGCGTCTGGCCAAGGATTGCGACGATTGCGCCGCACTGGCGGTGGTGCCCGCCGGGACCTTCCAGATGGGCGCCGAGGGCGGCGAGGACGGCCGCGCCGAAGGGCCGGTCCATCGGGTGGAGATCCGCAAGCCCTTCGCCCTCGCCGTAACCGAAGTGACCAACGCCCAGTACGCCCGCTTCGTCGCCGAAAGCGGCCATCCGACCGTGCCGGGCTGCGAGATCTGGCCCAAGGGCTCGGAAGCGGAGAAGACCGCCGACTGGCGCGACCCGGCGCTCGGCCGCCCGACCCGCCCCGACGAGCCGGTGGTCTGTGTCTCGTGGAGCGACGCCAGGGCCTATGTCGACTGGCTCGCCCGCCGCACCGGCAAGCCCTATCGCCTGCCGACCGAGGCGGAATGGGAATATGCCGCGCGCGCCGGGACGGACACGCCCTTCCCGTGGAAGGGGGGCGAGGCCGCCTCCTGCGCCCATGCCAACATCTACGACGC
>CALLNA010000014.1 GCA_938005655.1 uncultured Novosphingobium sp. | reverse complement strand
GCCCGCCCGCCTGCCCCTTCCACGCCGCGACCTCGGCGAGCCCGGCGCGCAGTTCGGCCATGGCCAGGCCGAAGCCGCGCGCGCGCTTCTGGCCGGCGGGGGTCAGGGTCACGATCCGCCCGCGCCGGTCGACCAGGCGCTGCCCCAGCGCCACGGCAAGGTCGGCGACGGCGCGGTGGAGCGAGGCCGAGGACAGCCCCGTGGCCTCCGCGGCGCCGGCATAGCCGCCGGCCCGGGCCAGCGCGAGGAAGGCCCGGAGCTGAGTGCCGGTCACGCGCGGCGAGCCGATATGGGCGATCGCCGCCTCGGCGCGGGAGGCGAGCAGCAGGGCGGGCTCGGTCGGGGTCATGCCGGTCGGCCCGCGCTCGAACAGGGTCACGCCCAGCGCGGTCTCCAGCCCGGCGACCGCCTGGGTCAGCGCCGGCTGGGTCAGGTTCACCGCGCGGGCGGCGCGCGTCAGGCTGCCGTGACGCACGGTCGCGGCCAGGGCGGCGAAGTGCCGGATATTGGGCAGGCGATCGTTCATCGCCGACTCGATTAGCAAAAGCTTATGCACCCTGCCAACTTCGGATTGGTTGCCCGGGCCAAGCCGTCGCATTCCTTCCACCGCGAAGGAGAAGCGCATGGCTGGCATCGTGGTCCAGAATATCGAGCGGGCCTCGCCCGAAGTGATCGACGGGCTCGCCCGCTGCGGCGTGGCCACGGTGCACGAGGCGCAGGGACGCACCGGGCTCCTCGCCAGCTACATGCGCCCGATCTACCCCGGCGCGCGGATCGCCGGCTCGGCGGTGACGATCAGCGCCCCGCCCGGCGACAACTGGATGGTCCACGTCGCGATCGAGCAGCTCAAGGCCGGCGACATTCTCCTCCTCGCCCCCACCTCCCCCTGCGAGGACGGCTATTTCGGCGATCTCCTCGCCACCTCGGCCCTCGCCCGCGGCTGCCACGGCCTCGTCATCGACGCCGGGGTACGCGACGTGCGCGACCTCACCGAGATGGGCTTCCCAGTCTGGTCCAAGGCGGTCTCGGCGCAAGGGACGGTCAAGGCGACGCTGGGCAGCGTCAACGTGCCGGTGGTCTGCGCCCAGGCCGCGGTGCAGCCCGGCGACGTGATCGTGGCCGACGACGACGGCGTCTGCGTGGTCCCGCGCGCCAATGCCGCCAAGGTGCTCGAAGCCGCCCAGGCGCGCGAGGCCAACGAGGCGGACAAGCGCGCCAAGCTCGCCGCCGGGGTGCTCGGCCTCGACATGTACAAGATGCGCGAGCGGCTGGAGGCCGAGGGCCTGAAATATGTCTGATCCCGCCGCCTGGGAAAACGCCGCGCGCTGCATATGGATGCGCGGCGGCACATCCAAGGGCGGCTATTTCCTCAAGGACGACCTTCCCGCCGATACCGCCGCGCGCGATGCCTTCCTGCTGCGCGTCATGGGCTCGCCCGACCCGCGCCAGATCGACGGCATGGGCGGTGCCGATCCGCTGACCAGCAAGGTCGCCGTGGTCAGCAGGTCGGCGCGGCCGGGGATCGACGTCGACTACCTGTTCCTCAAGGTCTTCGTCGACCAGGCGATCGTCATCGACGCGCCGAACTGCGGTAACATCCTCGCCGGGATCGGCCCCTTCGCGATCGAGCGCGGCCTGGTCGCGGCAAGCGGCGAGGAGACACGGGTCGCGATCCACATGGAGAATACCGGGCAGGTCGCGGTCGCCACGGTGCGGACCCCGGGCGGCAAGGTCGCTTACGCCGGCGAGGCCGCGATCGACGGCGTGCCCGGCACCCACGCGCCGATCCCGCTGGAATTCCGCGACACCGCCGGCTCCTCCTGCGGCGCCCTGCTGCCCACCGGGAACGCGGCGGACGTGATCGACGGGGTCCCCGTCACCCTGATCGACAACGGCATGCCCTGCGTGGTGATGAAGGCCGCGGACGTCGGCATCACCGGCTATGAGGATCGCGACAGCCTCGACGCCGATACCGCGCTCAAGGCCCGGATCGAGGCGATCCGCCTCCAGGCCGGGCCGCTGATGAACCTCGGCGACGTGGCGGAGAAGTCAGTGCCCAAGATGATGCTCGTCGCCCCGCCCCGCCACGGCGGCGCGGTGACGGTGCGCAGCTTCATCCCCCACCGCGCCCATGCGACCGTCGGCGTGCTCGGCGCGGTCAGCGTGGCGACCGCCTGCCTGGTCGAAGGCTCGCCCGCGGCCGAGGTCGCGACGATTCCCCCCGGCAGCCGCAAGACGCTCTCGGTCGAGCACCCGACCGGCGAGATGAGCTGCGTGCTGGAGGTGAACGACGCCGGTCAGGTCCGCAGCGCCGCCCTGCTCCGCACCGCGCGCAAGCTGATGGACGGCGTGGTGTTCGGGTGACAAGCAACGGAAGCCCCCTATGACCGACCGCATCACCTCCTGGCATCCGGCCCCGTCCAGGCCCCGCTACAGGCCCCCGCCCGGCGCGGTCGACGCGCATTGCCACGTCTTCGGCCCCCAGGCGCGGTTCCCGTTCAGCGCCAAGGCCAAGTATCTGCCCGAGGATGCCGGGCCGGACATGCTGTTCGCCCTGCGCGACCACCTCGGTTTTTCCCGCAACGTCATCGTCCAGGCGAGCTGCCACGGCACCGACAACGCCGCGACGCTCGACGCCATCGCCCTGTCGAACGGCAAGGCGCGCGGCGTCGCCGTGGTCGATCCGGCGATCTCCGAGGCCGACCTCGCCGCGCTGCACGCGGGCGGCATCCGCGGCATCCGCTTCAACTTCCTCAAGCGCCTGGTCGACGACGCGCCCAAGGACAGGTTCCTGGAAGTCGCCTGCCGCCTGCCCGAGGGCTGGCACGTGGTGATCTATTTCGAGGCCGATATCCTGGAGGAGCTGCGCCCGTTCATGGCGGCGATCCCCGTCCCCCTGGTGGTCGACCACATGGGCCGCCCCGACGTGACCCAGGGGCCGGACGGCGCCGACATGACGGCCTTCCGCCGCCTGCTCGATTCACGTCCCGACGTGTGGTTCAAGGCGACCTGCCCCGACCGGCTCGACCCCACCGGAGACCCGTGGGACGCCTTCGCCCGCGCCGTCGCGCCGTTGGTCGCCGACTATCCGGACCGGGCGCTATGGGGCACCGACTGGCCGCACCCCAACATGCAGGACGCGATCCCCGACGACGGCCACCTCGTCGACATGATCCCGCGGATCGCGCCGAGCGAGACGCTCCAGCGCAAGCTGCTGATCGACAACCCGATGCGGCTCTACTGGCCCGAGGAGAGGACATGACCAAGCCCGCCCCCTACCGCGCCGACCACGTCGGCTCGTTCCTGCGCCCCAAGGCCCTGCTCGACGCGCGCGCCGCGTTCAAGGCCGGGCAGATCGACCGGGCCGCGCTGCGCGCCGCCGAGGACGAGGCGATCCGCGGCGTGATCCGGATGCAGGAAGACCTCGGCTTCAAGGGCGTGACCGACGGCGAGTTCCGCCGGACCTTCTTCCACACCGACTTCCTACTCCAGCTCGACGGGGTCGACGAAGGCGGCGGGACCCAGGTCCATTTCCACAAGCACGGCGGCGAGGAGCTGGAATATGCCCCGCCGATCATGCTGATCACCGGCAAGATCCGCCATGCCCGCGACATCCAGCGCGCCGACTACGAATTCCTCGCGGCGAACACCGCGCGCCAGCCCAAGGTCACGATCCCCTCGCCGACCATGCTGCACTTCCGCGGCGGGCGCGACGCGATCGACGCGGCCGCCTATCCCGACCTCGAAGAGTTCTACGCCGACCTCGCCGCCGCCTATCGCGCCGAGATCGCCAGCCTGGCCGAGGCCGGCTGCCGCTACCTCCAGCTCGACGACACCAATTTCGCCTACCTTTGCGACGACACCCAGCGCGAGAACGCGCGGCGGCGCGGCATGGACCCGGACGACCTGCCCCGGCTCTACGCGCGGATCATCAACGACGCGATCCGCGACCGGCCGGCGGACATGACCGTCTGTGTCCACCTCTGCCGCGGCAACTACCGCTCGTCCTGGGCGGCCGAGGGCGGCTACGAGCCGGTGGCCGAGGTCCTGTTTAACGAGTTGGCGGTCGACGGCTATTTCCTCGAATACGACGACGCCCGCTCCGGCGACTTCGCCCCGCTGCGCTTCCTGCCCCGGGGCAAGACGGTCGTGCTCGGCCTCGTCACCACCAAGCTCGGCGACATAGAGGACCCGGCCGACGTCAAGCACCGAATCGACCGGGCTGCGAAGTTCGCCCCGCTGGAGCAGCTCGCGCTGAGCCCCCAGTGCGGCTTTTCCTCGACCGTCCACGGCAATGACGTGAGCTTCGCCCAGCAGGCCAACAAGCTGAATCTGGTGATGGACGTGGCCAAGGATGTGTGGGGAGATATCTAGGGCGCCAGATCGCAGGGCGATTTCACTTAACAAAAAATAATGACGCTACGCAGCTTCATCGCCCGGATCGTGGCTGCGTATTGGGTTATCATGGCGAAGCAAAACATTCGTCGCCTTGCAGGCGGCAGACGCAGTTGATTTGGCCATGACGCCTCACTTTCATGCGCAATATATGCGCATGCAGAAGGCGGCAAGCTAGCGCGTCCCCTGCTCTACCAGCGATTGCCCCGCCTTGTCGGGCACGGCCCAGATCGCGACGTTCACCGCGCAGACCACCGCCAGGACCAGCATCAGGCCGGCCTGCCGGCGGTTGCCGCGGCGCCATTGGAAATAGGCACCGCCGAGCAGGGCGGTGGCGCCGAGGACCAGCAGGGACAGCGCGGTTTCGAGCATGAAGCCGCGTTAGCCGGTTCAGGACTTGCCGAACAGACCCTTGGCCATGCCGAGCACGTCGTTCAGCGGGTTGCCGTCGCCGTCACGGTCGAGCATCGCGAAGATGCTGCTCGCCTGGGGATGGTCCTGGAGCATCCGCGAGAACTCGCCGAGCGAGCCTTCGCCGCCGATATGGCCGACGATCTGCGACAGCACGCCAGTATCGAGCCCGGTCTGCTCCGCCGCCAGCTCCACCGTGTCGCCCGGCTGCTGGTGCGCCACGCCGAGGGCGGAGATCGCCTTTTCGGCCATGGCCGGATCGATCCCGACCTTGGCGGCCAGGTTGGCGACGTCGACATCCGGCCCGAGCTGGTTCAGCAATCCGTCAAGAAGGCTCATCGTTCGCGACTCCACGAGAATCAGAATAAGGAAAGCGGCCCGAAGCAGGATGCGCTCCGGGCCGCTTTCCGCCAAGCAGAATCGTGTGGTCAGGCCGCGACGGGCGCCGCCTGGCGTACGCCCTCGTCGACATGGTCGGCGAACTGGGCAAAATTGTCGACGAAGGCGCGGACCAGGGTCTGCGCGGTCTCGTCGTGCTGGCCGGCATCAGCCCAGGCGCTGCGCGGGTCGAGCAGGCGAGTCTCGACGCCCGGCACCTCGACCGGAACCTCGAAGCCGAAGTTCGGGTCCTTGCGGAACTCGGCGTTGTTCAGGCTGCCGTCGAGCGCGGCGTTGAGCAGGGCGCGGGTAGCCTTGATCGGCATCCGCTTGATGCCTTCCATCGTCGCCTTGCCGCCGGTCCAGCCGGTGTTGACCAGCCAGCAGGTGACGCCGCCCTTCGCGATCCGCTCCTTGAGCAGGTTGCCGTAGACCGAGGGATGGCGCGGCATGAACGGCGCGCCGAAGCAGGTCGAGAAGGTCGCCTCGGGCTCGGTCACGCCGATCTCGGTGCCAGCGACGCGCGCGGTATAGCCCGAGAGGAAGTGGAACATCGCCTGGTCCGGCGTCAGCCGCGCGATCGGCGGCAACACGCCATAGGCGTCGGCGGTGAGGAAGATGATGTTCTTCGGCACCGGGCCGAGGTTCTTCTCGCTCGCGTTCGGGATGAACTCGATCGGATAGGAGCCGCGGCTGTTCTCGGCGAGCGAGGCGTCGTCGAGGTCGAGCTGGCGGGTGACGGGATCGATCACCACGTTCTCCAGCACCGTGCCGAAGCGCTTGGTCGTGGCGAAGATCTCGGGCTCGGCCTCGGCCGAAAGGCGGATCATCTTGGCGTAGCAGCCGCCCTCGAAGTTGAAGACCGCCGTATCCGACCAGCCATGCTCGTCATCCCCGATCAGGGTACGCGAAGCATCGGCCGAAAGCGTGGTCTTGCCGGTGCCGGACAGGCCGAAGAACACCGCGG
>CALLNA010000013.1 GCA_938005655.1 uncultured Novosphingobium sp. | reverse complement strand
CGTGTCGCTGTTGCGCCCGCCGGCCCGGCGGCGCGCGGTGACGACGCCGCCCGCGCCGTAGCCTTCCTCCTGAAGCTCGCCCCGGGCGAGGCGCCAGTCCGCGCCGAAGCGCAGGACGTGCCCGCCGCCGACCGGCGGCCGCAGCTCCAGCTTGCCGCCGAGGCCGGTCGAGGGGGTGCGCCGCTGGTCGAGCGTCTTGGCGTAGGTGGTCGAGCTGATGACGACGTTGGAGAAGTCGCGGAGCTGGACATAAGCCAGGGCGTCGAACTGCCAGTCGCCGCGCCCGACCAGGCGGAGGCTGGCGTCCTGCCCGGTCGAGCTGCTGTCCGCCCCGGCGAAGCGGAGGGTGCGATAGTCGGCGAAGGCGCGGAACGAGGCTTGCAGCTCGACCGCGCCGGAGAGCGGCGCGACCCCACGCAGGCTGGCCGACCAGCTATCGTAGCGGGCTCGCGCGCTGGCCGGCACGCGCTGGGCCTCGGGCGTGGTCCAGAAGCCCTGCCCCCGGTCCCAGCGGACGCCGGCGACGGCGAAGCCCTCGCCCAGCTTCGGGGCGAGCGTGGCGGAAAGCTCGGTCTCGCCGCGGTCGTCGGCCAGGGCCGAGCCGGAGAACAGCCCGAGCTGCGCCGCGTCGGCGCTCTCCAGCTCGATCGTCCCGGCGACCGCCCCCGCGCCGAAGGCCTCCGAGCCGCCGCCGCGCGTCACCCGGATGCGGCCGAGGCGCTCAGGCGGGATCGCGCTGAGCGGGATATAGCCGAACATCGGATCGGCCAGCGGCACCCCGTCGAGCAGGACCAGCGCCCGGCTCGTCGCATTGCCGCCGAGCGCGCGCAGCGTCACCCCCTGCGCCGAGGGATTGGCCGAGCGGCTGTCCGCCCGGCGGAACTGCTGGAAGCCGGCGACCGAGGAGAGCACGTCCTCGATCCTGCCCGAGGCCGCCGCCGCGATCCGCTCGCGGGCGATCCGCTGGACGTCGTAGGCCGGGGTCGCGGGCGTCTCGTCCAGCCCGCGGCCGGTGACGACGATCTCCGGCCCGGCGCCGGCCTCTTCCGCCCGCGCGGTTCCCGCCGGGGCCAGGAGCGCCACGGCCAGCAGGCATCCGGCGCGGCGCGGCGACAGGGTTCGGCGTCCGGTGGAGGTCATGCCCGGCCCTTAACCCCTCGCGGCCGCACATCAAGAGCGCGCGGACGCTTTCGGCCAGGCGCGGGCCCGCTATGGAGTTTTTCGGAGACCGGGATCAGCGGCCCTTTCACCATATCCGGTCATAAGGAGCGACAGCCTGGAATCGCCCGCGAGATGTCCGACCACCTGCCCAGTCAACGCAATGCCGAGCGCGAAGCGGTGCGGATGCCCGCCGCGTGCCGCAGCTCGACCGGGCTGCGCGGCGACGGCTGGCTGGAGGACATCTCGGCGGTCGGCTGCTGCTTCGTCAGCCGCAGCGCCTGCTTCAAGGTCGGCAGCCACGTGAGCCTGCGCCCCGCCGGGCTGCAAGGAATCACCGGCATTGTCCGCTGGGTCCGGGCCAACCGCTGCGGGATCGAGTTCTCCTCGCCGCTCTACGGCGCGGTCTTCGACCACCTCTGCGCCCAGTTCCGCGACGCCGCCGCCGCGACGCCGCCACCGCCGCCGCCCGCGCCGGTTCCGCCGCCGGAATACCGGCCCAGCGGCCAGGGCCATCCGCTCCGCCGCCGGCTGGTCTGACCGGCGCGAGCGAGGGCTGGCAAGGGAACGTTCTCGCCGCAAGCGCCGTTGGCAGGGTGGACCAGCCAGGAGCAGCGGCCATGCAGGATCATCGCGGAGCGCAGCGGCGGGACCCGCCGCCCGAGCGGCATGGCGCGGATGGCGCGGATGGCGCCCCACCCTTTCCGACCGACCGGCTGGTGGTCACGCCGGACATGATCGACCTCGCGCGCTCGCCGCTCGCGAGGAGCTTCGCCGCGGAGACCTATGTGCTCGGCGCGTTCAACCCGGCGCTGACCGTATTGCCCAACGGCAATCTCCTGCTGCTGGTCCGCGTGGCCGAGGCGCTGCGCGAGCCGGTGTTCGACGGCCAGGTCCACGCGATCCGTTGGGAGGCCGAGACCTACGTCCTCGACGGCTGGCCGCTCGACCTCGCCGACACGGCCGACCCGCGCAAGTTCATGCTGCCCGGCGGCGGCTGGAAGATCATGGCGCTGACCTCGCTGTCCTGGCTGCTGCCGGTCGAGGTCTCGCCCGACGGGCTGGAACTGGTCGCGATCCATTACGACCGGGCGATCGCGCCCGCCGGGTCGTGGCAATGCTACGGGCTGGAGGACGCGCGAATCAGCCGGGTCGACGGGCGCTACTGGATGACGACCTGCTCGGTCAGCCCGGAGCGGCATTCGACCACGCTCTACAGCTCGGCCGATGCCTTCGACTGGACCTTCGAGGGGATCGTGCTCGATCACCAGAACAAGGACATGCTGATCTTCGAAGGGCTGATCGGCGGCAAGTTCTGGGCCCAGACCCGCCCGCTCGGCGACCTCTACTTCGCCTATCCGCCGGGCAGCGAGTGGCGCGCCGGGCCGGCGATCCAGCTCGCCTCCTCGCCCGACTGCCGGCACTGGCAGCCGCATCTGGAACCGGGCATCCGCCCCCACGCCGGGACGGTCGCCACGGCGCGGATGGGCGGCGGCGCCCCGCCGATCCTGACCGAGGTCGCGGGCCGGCGCGGCTGGCTGACCCTGTGGCACGGGGTCGAGCCCAAGGAGATCGTCGGCATCTACCGCACCTACTGGTCGCTGCTCGATCCGGAGGACCCGGCGAAGGTCCTGGCCACCGGCGAGGCCCCGCTGATCGAGGCGAACCCCGCGCTCACCGCTCCGCTGGAGGCGCTGATGTACCTGCGCGACGTGGTCTTCACCACGGGGATCGTCGATGCCGGGGACCACTTCATCGTCGCCTCGGGCGAGGCCGATCTCGCCTGCCGGATCACCCACGTTCCCAAGGCGGCCTTCGTCGCGGGGTGAGGCCTTCCCCGCCCTCCGATCCCCCCATCCGCGACGTTTGCCGCGCGGCTGCGACATTTTGTGACTGGAACAAGAACGACAGCTTGGCCATTCAGCCTCTCATGCAGCGCGCAACCGCTTTGATGCTCGGGACGGCCTTGCTGTCGGCCTGTAGCGTCGGACCAGACTATCGCCCAAGGGCCGCCGCCGAGCTCGGCGTGCCGGACAACTGGTCGGTAACAGCCGCCCCCCAGGCCGAGGACCTGACCCGCTGGTGGCAGCGGTTCGACGATCCCGTGCTCGGCCAGCTCGTCGAGCAGGCGGCCGCGGCGAACCTCGACCTTGCCCAGGCCGTCGCCCGGCTGCGCCAGGCGCGCGAGGCGCTGGTGGTCAGCCAGGCCGCGCTGCTGCCGACGATCGGCGGCTCGGCGGGCGCGGGCCGGACCGAGCCGCTGCGGGGCGCGCCTCCCGGCACCGGCGGGACCAGCAACTTCTCGCTCGGGCTCGACGCGAGCTACCAGGTCGACCTGTTCGGCGGGGTCCGCCGCTCGGTCGAGGCGAGCCGCGCGCAGTATGAGGCCTCGGGCTTCGACTATGCGACCGTCCTGCTCTCGGTCGAGAGCGAGGTCGCGCGCAACTACGTCCTGGCGCGGGCCTACCAGGCCCAGCTCGACAACGCGCGGGCGAGCCTGGCCATCCAGGACGACA
Source organism: uncultured Novosphingobium sp. (assembly GCA_938005655.1). GTDB lineage: Bacteria > Pseudomonadota > Alphaproteobacteria > Sphingomonadales > Sphingomonadaceae > Novosphingobium. Next base: position 406 of record CALLNA010000013.1, on the reverse strand, counting down.
ACCTCGAGATCGCCGGCTTCCGCGTCCAGGCGGGCCTCGTCTCCTCGGTAGATGCCGAGCAGGCGCGCGCCAGCCGGGCGCAGACCGCCGCCGGCATCCCGACCATCGAGCAGCAATATAATGCCGCCGTCTCGCGTATCGCGGTGCTGACGGGGCAAGCGCCGGGGGCGCTCAAGCCGCTGCTGGAGGCGCCCCAGCCCATTCCAGCCGGCCCGGCCAGCGTGGCGGCTGGCATCCCGGCCGACGTGCTGCGCCAGCGCCCCGACGTGCGCTCGGCCGAACGCAAGCTTGCTGCCGCCACTGCCCAGATCGGCGTCAGCAAGGCGCAGCTCTTCCCCGCGCTCACCCTCAGCGGCAGCCTGAGCACCAATGCCGGCAATCTCAGCAGCGTGCTGGATACGATCAC
>CALLNA010000012.1 GCA_938005655.1 uncultured Novosphingobium sp. | reverse complement strand
CATCCTCGGCGACGAGGATCACCTCGGCGACATGGACTTCAAGGTGGCCGGCACGTCCGAGGGCATCACCACGATGCAGATGGACATCAAGGTCGCGGGCATCACGCGCGAGATCTTCCAGGCCGCGCTGAACCAGGCCAAGGACGGCCGCGCGCATATCCTGGGCGAGATGACCAAGGCGCTGGGCACCGCCCGCACCGAGCTGTCGGCCCACGCCCCGCGCATCGAGACGTTGCAGATCGACAAGTCGAAGATCCGCGAGGTCATCGGCACCGGCGGCAAGGTGATCCGCGAGATCGTCGCCGAGACCGGCGCCAAGGTCGACATCGACGACGAGGGCCTGATCAAGATCAGCTCTTCGGACCTCAACCAGATCGAGGCCGCGCGCGCCTGGATCCTCGGCATCGTCGAGGAGCCGGAGGTGGGCAAGATCTACACCGGCAAGGTCGTCAACATCGTCGACTTCGGCGCCTTCGTGAACTTCATGGGCGGCAAGGACGGCCTCGTCCATGTCTCCGAGATGAAGAACGAGCGCGTCGAGAAGCCGACCGACGTCGTGTCGGAAGGCCAGGAAGTGAAGGTCAAGGTCCTCGAGATCGACAACCGCGGCAAGGTCCGCCTGTCGATGCGCGTCGTCGACCAGGAGACCGGCGACGAGCTGGAGGATACCCGTCCCCCCCGCGAGCCGCGTGAACCGCGCGGCGACCGTGGCGATCGCGGCGACCGCCGTGGTCCCAGGGGTGATCGGGGCGGCGATCGCGGCGGCCGTGACCGCGGCCCGCGTCGGGAAGGCGGCGATCGCGACCGCGGCCCCCGCCGCGACCGCGAAGAAGGCGGCGATCCCGATCACATGCCGGCCTTCCTCAAGGCCGACGACTGATCGTCCGGACCCTCCTCCCCGGAGGAGGGACGCCACAGGAAGAAGGGGCTGCCGCGGCGGCCCCTTTTTTCGTGGCCGCAAAGGGCGGGAGCGGCCCGCCGCGCAAATCCCCTTGCCAGCGTCCGGCCCCTTCGCGCATCCTCGCGCCCCACGGCTGAGGGGAGAAACGGCGATGCGGCGACTGGTTCCACTGGCGGTTTCGGCCCTGGCCCTGCTGGCTCCGGCCGGTGCGCTCCGGGCGAGCGGGGACTTCACCTGCTACCCGAGCTGGAAGCTCGCCAACGGCGGCTACGGCTGCAACGACAGCGCCGTCCTCGCCCCCGGCAACGACAGCCGGGTCAACCTCTACTACCTCTTGCGCGACCGGCAGGGCGCGACCACGGCCGGGCTGTCCTATGCCCCGAGCGAGGACGACCTCGGCTTCGGGCACAATTTCCTCGGCTGGGGCGGGTTCGCCCGCACCTTCTACGGCATCCGCCCGAGCGACGACGGCGGTGCCGCCGACGACCACGCCGGCTCGCGCTGCATCAGCCTGGCCTCGGGCGGCGCGGCCTTCGCCGCCGCGATGCAGGCCAACCGCGGCGTCCCGGCGGCGGAGCGGACCAGCCTCGCCGCTGCGCGGGGCGTGCTCGCCCAGACCTGCGCCGGTACGGGCGCGGCCCCTGCCTCTGCTCCCGCCTGGCCTGCCGTGGCCAGCGCGCCGGGCCGCGAGTACCTCGCCTATCTCCAGGCCGCCAACGCCTTCTACGCCGAGCAATGGGACGCGGCGCGGGCCGGTTTCGCCGGGCTCAAGGCTTCGCGCGATCCCTGGCTGGCGGAGACCGCCGCCTACATGCTGCCGCGCACCGAGCTGAACGCCGCCCAGGCGCGCAGCTTCGACGACTACGGCGGCTTCGACGGCCCGGACAAGGTCGACAAGGCCGCGCTGGAGCGGGCGCGGGCGGGCTTCGCCGACTACCTCAAGCGCTATGCCCGGGGCCGCTACGCCGCCTCGGCCCAGGGGCTGACCCGGCGCGTGCTGTGGCTCGGCGGCGACATGGCCGGCCTCTCGCGCGAGTACGAGCGCCTGCTCGGCGCGCGCGCCATCGCCGACGCGGGGCTGCTGGAGCTGATCCAGGAGGTCGACAACAAGCTGCTCGCCACCCCGGCGCGCAACCGCGTCGACGGGCCGCTGCTGCTGGCGACGGCCGACCTGATGATGATGCGCCAGAGCGATGACGGCGAGGCCGATCCGTCGCGCCCGGTCATCAGCGCGGCCCAGCTCGCCGCCCAGGCCCCGCGCTTCGCCGGGCGCGCCGACCTGTTCGGCTTCGTCCAGGCCAATCACGCCTTCTACGTCGCGAAGGACATGCGCCGGGTCCTGCAACTGATCCCCGACGCGGCGAAGCAGCCGGCCTTCACCCCGCTCCAGTTCAGCCGGCAGGTGCTGCGCGGCCAGGCGCTCGCCGCGCTCAAGGACCCCAACGAGGCCGGCTTCTGGCGCGACATGCTCGGCGGGGCCAAGGCGCTCTACCAGCGGCCGGTGATCGAGCTGGCCCTGGCGCTGAACTATGAACGCAATGGCAAGCTGGCCGAGGTCTTCGCCGCCGGATCGCCGATCGGGGAAAGCCCGATCCGCGAGATCCTGCTGAGCCACGTCGCCGGGCCCGACCTGCTCCGCAGCGCGGCAAAGCGCACCGACCGCCCGCAGCACGAGCGCGACGTCGCCCTGTTCACCCTGCTCCAGAAGCAGCTCAAGTACGGCGACTATGCGGGCTTCCTCGCCGATTCCGCCCTGGTCCGGGCGGATGCGGCCAAGGAGGGCGGCATGGCCAACTTCCCGGCCGAGGCCACGGTCGCGCTCGGCCTGTTCCGCAGCGGCACCTGGTCGGACGGCTATCCCTGCGCGCCATTGGCGCGGTCGGTCGCCGCGCTCGCGCGCAACCCGCGCGACACCAGGGCGCTGCTCTGCCTCGGCGACTTCTACCGGATCAACGGCTTCGACTACTACTGGTCCGAGGAGCCGCCCAAGCCCGACGAGCTCGGCGGCACGCCCACCCGCTTCCCCGGCCGCGCCACGCCGCGCGCCGCGTTCTACGACGCGGTGATCGCCGACCCCGCCGCCGGGGCGAACGAGAAGGCCTATGCGCTCTACCGCGCGGTGAGCTGCTACGCCCCGGCGGGCGCCAGCGACTGCGGCGGGGCCGAGGTGCCGAAAAGCCAGCGCCAGGCCTGGTTCCAGCGGCTGAAGCGCGACTATCCGGCCAGCGAGTGGGCGAAGAAGCTGCGCTACTACTGGTGATCGGGCGCCGGCTTGCCCTGGGGCTCGGGCTCGCCCTGCTGGCCGGCTGCGCGAAGCAGGCGCCGAGCCGCGTCGACCCGGCGGCGCACGACGCCTTCTTCGTCTGGGCCGGGGTCAAGCCGGGGCCGGCGCTGGACCGGGCGAGGACGATCTACCTGCTCGACGGCGAGGTGCGGCACGACCGTCCCGGCGTCCTCGTCCCGCTCCGCCCGCAGGCCCCGCGCCTGCGCCGGGCCGATGTCTGGCTGACGGTGCGGGCCGAGCGGCTCGACTGGGGCGAGGGCGTCTATCGCCGCCTCCTCGCCGACGCGGCGCGGTGGGAGGCCAACGGCAACCGCCTCGTCGGCGTCCAGGTCGATTTCGACGCCGCGACCCGGGGGCTCGGCCGCTACGCCGAATTCCTCGCCGACCTGCGCCGCCGGCTGCCCGCGAAGTACCGCCTGTCCGTCACCGGCCTGATGGACTGGAGCGCCAACGGCGACCCCGCCCAGTTCGCCCGGCTCAAGGGCGTGGTCGACGAGGTGGTGGTCCAGACCTACCAGGGCCGCCGGACGATCCCCGGCTACGCGGGCTACATGCGGCGGCTCATGCGCCTGCCGATCCCCTACCGCATCGCCCTGGTCGAAGGCGGAGAGTGGCGCGCGCCTGCGGGCCTGGAGCAGGACCCGGAATTTCGCGGCTACGTGGTGTTTCTGCTGCCCGCTTGAGATTCCGCTTGACAAACTGAACCATATGGGTTATATGTCCCGCCGTCGGATCGGTGGATAGCAACACCAGCCCGACACGCAGCGGGTGCGGGG
>CALLNA010000011.1 GCA_938005655.1 uncultured Novosphingobium sp. | reverse complement strand
AGCCACGGCCGCCAGCCGGTGACGCCGCGTGTCGCCGAGCTGCGGGAGGGCCGCCGCAACCGCGAACTGCACCGCGACTACGCCGGGGCGGCGCGCTCGGCCTTCAGCGCCTTCATCACCCTGACGGTCGGCTGCGCGCTGTGGATCGCCAGCGGCTGGACCGACGGCGCGACGGCGGCCATGCTGGCGGGTGTGTTCCTTGCGCTGTTCTCCGCTGCGGACAACCCGCTCATCCCGCTCAGGGGCTTCATGATCGGCACCCTGATCGCCTCGGTCATCGGCGCGATCTACGGCTATGCGATCCTCCCCCGGCTCGACGGCTTTCCGATGCTGGCGGCGGCGCTGGCGCCGGTGCTGCTGATCGGCGGCGCGCTGCTCGCCTCGCCCCGCTATAGCGGGATCGCGATGCCGGCGATGATGGGGATGGGCAGCCCGGCGCTGCTTTCGGCCCGCTATTCCAACGAGTTCGCGGGCTTCGTCAACGGCTCGCTGGCGCAGCTCGACGGCGCCTGGTTCGCGATCCTGATGGCCGGCCTGCTCCCGTCGGCCGGCGCCCGCGGCGCGATCCGGCGGACCGTGCGCGCCGGCTGGGCGGACATCGCTTCGCGCGCCAACCTGATGACCCCGCCCGACCTGCGCGCCTGGATCAATCGGATGCTCGACCGCACCGCCTTGCTCGCCCCGCGCCTCGCTGCGGTCGGCCAGAGCAGCGGCCAGCCGCTCTACGACGCGCTGCGGGACCTCAGGACCGGCGTCGCGATCGGCGAGCTGCGCCAGCTTCGGCTCGACCTGCCGCCCGAGGAGGGCGCGCCGCTGAACGGCGTCCTCGCGGGCGTCGGCGACTACTACCGCGGGCTCGATCCCGACGCGCCGCAGCCCGCCGCCCCGGCCCTGCTCCACGATATCGACGCGGCCATCGGCGCGCTCACCGCCAATCCCGCGCCCGCCGTGCGCCGCGAGGCGGCGCTGGGGCTGGTCAGCCTGCGCCGTAACCTGTTCCCCGCTGCGCCCGCCTACCGGAGGGCCGCGGCATGACCGGCGAGGTCGCGCTGGGCGGGGTCTTCGTGCCGACGCTGCTGGTGCTGGCGGTGGCGGCCATGGCGCTGTCGTTCCTGCTGACCCGCCTGATCGGCCTGTTCGGCCTCTACCGCTTCGTCGCCTATCGCGCGCTCGTCGACCTCAGCCTGTTCGTGCTGGTCCTCGGCCTGCTCGCCTGTCTCGTTCCGCTCCTGGGATACCGCCTATGACCCCGTTCCGCGCCATGCTGCTGCGCAGCGCCGCCACCATCGTCATCGTGATCGTCGCCCTGCTGGTCGCGATCTGGATGTGGAACCACTACGAGCGCAGCCCCTGGACGCGCGACGGGCGGGTGCGGGCCGACGTGGTGCGGGTGACGCCGGACATCGGCGGCCTGATCACCTCGGTCGCCGTGCGCGACAACCAGGCGGTGAAGGCGGGCGACCTGCTGTTCGTGATCGACACCCCGCGCTATGCGCTCGCGCTCCAGCAGGCCGAGGCCCAGGTGGCCTCCGCGCGGGCGACCCTGGGCCAGGCGCGGCGCACCGCCAGCCGCGACCTCGCCCTGGGCGATCTCGTCGCGACCGAGGCGCACGAGCAGAACGTCGCCGCGGTCGCCACGGCCCAGGCCGCGCTGGCCCAGGCGGAGAGCGCGCGCGATGCAGCCGCGCTCAACCTCAAGCGGACGCGGGTGGTCGCCTCGGTCAACGGCGTCGTCACCAACCTCGATCTCCATCCGGGTGACTACGTCGCGGCCGGGCAGCAGGCGATGGCCCTGATCGACAGCGACAGCCTGCGGGTCGAGGGCTATTTCGAGGAGACCAAGCTGCCGCTGGTCTGCATCGGCGCGCCGGTGCGGGTGCGGCTGATGGGCGAGGCGAGCGACCTCGTCGGCCATGTCGACAGCATCGCCTACGGCATCAACGATTCCAGTCGCAGCGACAGCGGCAACCTGCTGCCCAACGTCGACCCGACCTTCTCCTGGGTGCGGTTGGCCCAGCGCATCCCGGTGCGCGTGAAGCTCGACAAGGTGCCTGTGGGAATGCGCCTGATCGCCGGGCGGACGGCGACGGTGACGGTCGAGCCGGCCGACCGCCGCACCGCCGCCCAGGGCACCTGCCGCCATGCGTAAGGGTTGGCTAGCCGCCCTTTCCGCCGTGGCGCTGCCCCTGGCCTTGGCCGCCTGCGCCACGGCCGGGCCGGATTATCGTCCGCCCGAGCATTCGGCGGCGACCGCGCCCGCCGCGACCGGGGCCTTCCGCTCGGCCCAGGGGCCGCGGATCGACGGCGCCGCGCCGCTGCCCGAGCGCTGGTGGCGGCTCTATGCCGACCCGCGCCTCGATGGTCTGATCGAGCAGGCGCTGGCGGCCAATACCGACCTGCGCGTGGCCCAGGCCAACCTGGCGCGGGCCGAGGCCGTCCTGCGCGAGGCCGAGGCGGGGCGCTCGCTCGCCACGGCGCTGACCGGCGGGGCCACCCTGGCGCGGCCGTCCGGCACCGGGCAGTCGCTGCCCGGCACCTTGAGCTACGACCTCGGCCTCAGCGCCTCCTATCCGCTCGACCTCAACGGCCGCATCCGCCGCGCGATCGAGGCCGGCGAGGCCGATGTCGAGGCGACCGAGACGGCGCGCGACTTCGTGCGGGTCAGCGTCGCGGCGGCGACCGCGCGCGCCTATGGCCAGGTCTGCGCGGCGAACTACCTGCTCGGCGTCAATCGCCGCGTGGTCGCGCTTCAGCGCGACACGGCCACGGCCACGCGCCGGCTGTTCCGGGGCGGGCGCGGCACGGCCTTCGACGTCAGCCGCGCCCAGGCTGCGGTCGAGACCAGCGCGGCGGCACTCCCCGCCTTCGAGGGGCAGCGCCAGGCCGGGCTCTACCTGCTGGCGGCCCTGCTGGGCAAACCGCCCGCCGACTATCCCGCCGACGTCGCCGATTGCGCCGCGCTGCCGGCGCTCGGCCGCCCCCTGCCGACTGGCGACGGCGCCGCCCTGATCCGCCGCCGCCCCGACATCCGCCAGGCGGAGCGCCGCATCGCGGGCGACACCGCGCGCCTCGGCGTGGCCACGGCGGACCTCTATCCGCAGGTCAGCATCGGCGGCTCGCTGGGCCTGGCGGGGCCGCTGAGCGGCCTCGGCAGCGGTTCCTCCTTCGGGTTCAGCCTGGGGCCCCTGCTGAGCTGGTCGTTCCCCAACCGGCCGGCGGTGAAGGCCCGCATCGCCGAGGCCGACGCCCAGGTCCAGGCCGACCTCGCCACCTTCGACGGCACGGTGATCGAAGCCCTGCGCCAGGCCGAGACGGCTCTCGAAACCTACCGCCGCGATGCCGAACGGGCCGAAGCCCTGGCCCGCGCCAGCACCAGTGCCGCGCTCTCGGCCCAGCAGGCCAGCCGCCTGTTCCGCTTCGGCCGCGGCGACTTCCTCTCCCTGCTCGACGCGCAACGCAGCTACGCCGCCGCCCAGGCTGCTGCGGCGGCGGCCAGGGCGCAGCTCTTGCAAGACCAGATCGCCGTGTTCCTGAGCCTGGGCGGCGGCTGGGAATAAGCGGCGCAAGGCATCTGGGCAAACCCGTAAAGTCGTATAGGATGGCCGCGATTGGAGAGATGAATAGACGCTCTGGCGCTCATCGGTCTGGCAAGCAGCGTCAGCCTCCTCGCTGGATGGCGGCTGTACCTCTGCGTATTCGCCACGGGGCTGGCCATGCGGACCGGCTGGGTCGCCTTGCCCGAGCATCTTGCCGGCCTGGCGGTGCTGGCCAATCCCTGGGTGATCGGGGCCGCCGCGGTGGGGCTGGTGGCCGAATTCTTCGCGGACAAGGTGCCCTGGCTGGATTCCATCTGGGACGGCATCCATACCCTGGTGCGCCCGGTCGGCGGCGCCTTGCTCGCCATGGCGATCGTCGATGCCCAGGACCCGGCGTGGCAGATCGCCAGCCTGCTGCTCGGCGGCGGCGCAGCCCTGTTGAGCCACGGCGCGAAGGCGAGCACCCGGGCCGTCGTCAACACCAGTCCGGAGCCGGTGAGCAATGTCGCGGTGTCGCTCGCGGAGGACACCACGACCGGCACCTTGCTGCTGCTGGCGTTCGCCAATCCGGCCATCGCGGTGGTCGTCGCGCTGGTCCTGGTCGCGGGAGCCGTCGCCATCCTGGTGCTCCTGCGCCGCATCTGGCTGCGGATGCGCGGCATCTCGGCGGGCCGCTCCGACGACGAGCCGGAGCCGCCCCGATCTCTCGGCAGTTCATGATCGCCAGTAAGCCTTAGGTCTTAATAGAAGGAGGGTAATATGGATTATGGGTTCATCGGCTGGATCGTCGTCGGCCTGATCGCGGGCGCGCTCGCCAAGTGGATCATGCCCGGCAAGGACCCGGGGGGCATCATCGTCACCATCCTGATCGGCATCGCCGGCGGCCTGCTGGGCGGCTTCATCGCCAGCCGGATCGGCATCGGCGGCGGCAACGTGGTCAACATCCTGATCGCCACGGCCGGGGCGATCCTGCTCCTGTGGATCTACCGGATCGTCAAGAGCCGCAGCGCCTGATCTTACGGGCGGATCGCGGGGCCGGCGCAGGTGCCGGCTCCGCGATCCCGTCCCATCACACGGGCTTGAGCGCCGCGAAGCCGTCCTCGCTGGCGGCCATTGCGCGCAGCAGATCCTTGCGGACCTTGCCCGATGCCGTCTGCGGCAGGGTCGCGACCCATACGCAGCGTTCCGGACATTTTTGCCGGGCGAGGCCTTCGCCCGAGAGGTAGTCCGCCAGCTCGGCGAGGCCGGGGCGGGTAGCGCCGCGAGCAATCAGCACGGCGCAGATGCCTTCGCCCAGCCGTTCGTGCGGCATGGCCACGACGGCGGCTTCCTGGATCGCCGGATGGCGATGCAGCGCATCCTCGATCTCCTTGGCGCTGATGTTCTCTCCGCCGCGGATGATCAGGTCCTTCTTGCGCCCGGTGATCGTCAGGATGCCATCGGCCGAGACCGTGCCGATGTCGCCGGTGCGGAAGAAGCCCTCGGGGTCGAAGGCGGCCGCGTTGTCCTGCGGATCGGTATAGCCCAGGAACAGGCCGGGCCCGCGCACGAGCAGCTCGCCTTCGGCGCCGGGAGGCAGCGCCCGGCCTTCGCCGTCCACGGCCTTGACCTCGTAGTCGACGACGCGGCCGTCGGTCGTGGCCGCGACCTCGCCGGAGTCCGTCTCGCCTATTCCCGGCGTCACCAGGGGGGCTTCCGAACTGCCGTAGGCGCGGAAGGCGACGGTCCTGCCGAAATCCGTATTGGCTTGCCGCACCAGCTCGGGTGGCACGGCGGCGCCGCCGCAGGCGAAGAAGCGCAGCGTCGGCAGCGCGGCGCCGGCTGCCGCCGCCCGGATCGCCAGCTCGCGCAGGAAGGGCGTCGCCGCCACCGTGCCGACCACGCCGTGCCGCGCGATCAGCCGCAGCGCTTCGTCGACGTCCCAATGCTCCATCAGCACGGCGCGTGCGCCGGAGAAGAACGGCCGCTCCAGGCCGTTCGCATAGCCCGAGATATGCGTGACCGGGGAGGGCATCAGGATCGCCTCGCCGGCCCGGACCTGCCACCAGTCGTTGCTGACGCGCATCACCCGGCCCAGCGTGTCGTGGCTGTGGAGCACCCCCTTGGGCCGCCCGGTCGTGCCCGAGGTGTAGAGCAGCATCTTGACCGCCGCGGTATCCACGTCCGGCAGGCTCGCCTGCCTGCCGCGGCCATGGGCGAGCAGGGCTTCGTAATCGCCGTTCGCACCCCCCGCGGGGCGGACGGGCACCGCGGCCAGCAGGTCGGGCAGCTCCGGCCGCAGCCGCTCGACCATCGCCGCGAAGTCGTAGCCGCGGAAGCGCTCGGCGAAGAAGAACAGCTTCGACCGGCTGTCGCGCAGCATGAAGCCGACCTCGGCATCGCGATAGATCGGCACGATCGGGTTGATCACGAAGCCGCCGGCGGCAGCGGCGAGGTTGATCACCGCGGCTTCGTACCAATTGGGCGTCTGGAAGCTGATAACGTCCCCGGCGCGGACGCCGAGCGCGGCGATGCCCGCCGCCAGAGCCTGCGCATCGGCGACGAGCTGGCCGAAGCCGAGAGCCAAGTCGCCCTCGACGATCGCGATTCCTTGCGGATCGCTCTCGGCATGGCGGCGGCCGCGTTCGAATATCGTCTGTCCTGCCCAGTCTTCCGGCTCGGGATATTCGCGATGGGTTGGCAGGATCACGCGTCTTCTCCCGGATCGGCCGTTGTCTCGGCCGCTGCATTCGTTTGTGATGGTTCTGGCCGGGCGAGCATAGTCCATCCTCCGGCATTGTTATCTGTCGATTGTGCCAGCCGCCGTGGCGCGCGAGCCTCGCGGGGAGTCTGCCCGAGCGGCGAATATCGTCGCCGCATCGATGGATCGCGCCGCGCAATATCGGTAAGGGACGGGCAACTGGTCTTCCGGACAGTTGTAGCGGCGGGCCGCGCCATGCTTGCCATGGGCATGGCTGGAAAGGTCCGATCATGCGGCTGAAGGGCAGGACTGTTCTCATCACCGGGGCTTCGTCGGGCTTCGGCGCCCATTTCTCGCGGATCGTGGCGGATGCCGGGGGGCGCGTGGTGCTGGCGGCGCGGCGGGTCGACCGGATCGCGGCCTTGCGGGACGAGCTGGCCGCGAGCGGCGCGGAGGCGGTCGCCGTGGCTATGGACGTAACCGACGAAGCCTCCGTCCGCGCCGCCTATGACGCGGCCGAGGCGCGCTTCGGGACTATCGACACGATCATCGCCAATGCCGGGGTGTCGGGTCCCGGCCGCTCCACCGACGTCCCGGTCGCGGCCCTGCGCGGCGTGCTCGATACCAACGTGCTCGGCCTGTTCCTGACGGTGCGCGAGGGCGCGCGCCGCATGATCGCCGCCGGCAGCCGCGAGACGGGCCGGGGCCGCGTCCTCCTGGTCGGCTCGATGGCGGCGGTCGCCCACCTTCCGGGCGAGGTCATGTACTGCGCCAGCAAGGCCGCGGTCGCCAACCTCGGCCGCAACTTCGCGCGCGAATGGGTGCGGCAGGGAATCACGGTCAACGTCATCCAGCCGGGCTTCGTCCTCACCGAGATGGCCGCCGACTGGTTCGCCAGCCCCGGCGGGGAGAAGCAGATCGCGGGCTTTCCCAAGGGACGGCTGCAACCGATCGGCTCCCTCGACGAGCCGGTGCTGTTCTTTTGCTCCGACGCGGCCGAAGCTGCTACCGGGGCCGTCCTCACCATCGACGACGGGCAATCGCTATGACCGCATCTCCTGAGGTTCTCGCTCTCGCCGACCGGATCGAGGCCTTCGTCCGCGAGGTCGTGATCCCCTACGAGCGCGATCCGCGCCGCGACCACCATGGCGCGCCGCTCGACGCGCTGGTCCAGGAGATGCGCGGGAAGGCGCGCGCGGCAGGCGTGCTCACGCCGCACATCAAGGCCGACGGCTCGCATCGCAGCCAGCGCGAGACGGCGGTGCTGCTGATCCGCTCGGGCCTCTCGCCGCTTGGCCCGCTCGCCTGCAACACCAACGCGCCCGACGAAGGCAACATGTACCTGATCGGGCACGTCGGCAGCCCGGAGCTGAAGGCCAGGTTCCTGGCCAAGCTGCGCGAGGGCCGCGCCCGCTCGGCCTTCCTGATGACTGAGCCCGCCGAATGGGGCGGCGCGGGGGCGGACCCGTCGATGATGAAGACCCGCTGCCGTCAGGACGGCGACCGCTGGGTGATCGATGGCCGCAAGTGCTTCATCACCGGCTATCAGGGGGCCGAGGTCGGCATCGTCATGGCCCGCGCCGAGCAGGGCGCCTGCATGTTCCTCGTCGACCTGCCCGACCCGGCGATCCGCATCGAGGAGATTCCCAACACCATCGATACCTCGATGCCCGGCGGCCATGCGACGCTGACCATCGACAACCTGAGCGTTCCCGGCAGCCAGATGCTGGGCGCGGCCGGCGAGGGTTTCCAGTACGCGCAGGTGCGCCTGTCGCCGGCGCGCCTGTCGCACTGCATGCGCTGGCTCGGCGCCTGCCTCCGCGCCCAGGAGATCGCCACCGACTACGCCTGCCGCCGCGAGGCCTTCGGCAAGGCTCTGATCGAGCACGAGGGCGTCGGCTTCATGCTCGCGGAGAACAAGATCCTCCTCCAGCAGTGCGAGCTGATGATCGACTGGTGTGCCGGGGTGCTCGACAGCGGCTCGCTCGGCACGGTCGAAAGCTCGATGGCCAAGGTCTCGGTCTCGGAAAGCCTGATGAAGGTCGCCGACAACTGCGTGCAGGTCATGGGCGGCACCGGCGTCACCGAAAGGACCGTGGTCGAGCAGGTCTTCCGCGAAATCCGCGCCTTCCGCATCTATGACGGCCCGACCGAGGTCCACAAGTGGAGCCTCGCCAAGAAGATCCGGCGCGACTGGAAAGCCGGGCAAGGGGGCTCGGTCTGAGGGCCGCGGCGATGGACGAGGATACGACCAGCGCCAATTCGGGCACGACGCCGGTGCGCGAGGGCTATCGGTTCGACGAGGGCCGTCTCGCCCGCTGGATGCGCGAGAACGTGGCGGGGTTCGCCGGGCCGCTGACGGTGGAGCAGTTCCGGGGCGGCCAGTCGAACCCGACCTACAAGCTGGTGACGCCCGCCCGCGCCTATGTCCTGCGGCGCAAGCCGCCGGGTGAGCTGCTGCCCGGCGCCCATGCTGTCGACCGCGAGGCGCGGGTGCTGACGCAGCTCGGCGCGGCCGGCTTTCCCGTGGCGCACGTCCATGGCCTGTGCACCGACGACGCGGTGATCGGCACCTGGTTCTACGTCATGGACATGGTCGAGGGTCGGGTGTTCTGGGACGCGACCTTCCCCGGCGTGCCGCGTGAGGAGCGGCCCCGCTACTTCGACGCGATGAACGCCACGATCGCCCAACTGCACTCGTTCGCCCCGGACGCCATCGGCCTCGGCGACTACGGCAAGCCCGGCAACTACTTCGCCCGCCAGATCGGCCGCTGGTCGCGGCAGTACCTCGCCGACGAGCTTGCCGGCCGCAACGCCGACATGGACGCGCTCGTCGAATGGCTGCCGCGCCATATTCCGGAGGGCGACGAGGCCAGCATCGTCCACGGCGACTTCCGTTGCGACAACATGATCTTCCATCCGACCGAGCCGCGCATCCTCGCCGTGCTCGACTGGGAGCTTTCCACCCTCGGCCACCCGCTCGCCGACTTCGCCTACCACGCGATGATGTACCGCATGGAGCCCGATATCGTCGCGGGCCTGAAGGGGGCCGACCTTGCCGCGCTGAACATCCCGAGCGAGCAGGACTATGTCGCCGCCTATTGCCGCCGCACCGGGCGCGACAGCATCCCCGGCTACGAATTCACCATGGCCTTCAACCTGTTCCGCCTCGCCGCGATCTTCCACGGGATCAAGGGGCGCGTCCTGCGCGGAACCGCCGCCAATGCCCAGGCGGCGGAGCGCGCCGAGGCTTTCCCCAGGCTGGCCCGCATGGCGCGCGAAACGATGGAAGGCGTCCGGTAGGGCCTCCGACGGCCCTCAGAACAGCGAGCGCATCTGCCCGCCGTCGATGGCGATGGTTTGCCCCGTGACGAATCCGGCCGGTTCCGAGCAGAGGTAGGCGCAGAGCGAGCCCAGCTCGTCCGCGCGGCCGAAACGGCGCAGCGGGATCGCCTTGAGGCGCTCCTCGCCCGATCCATCCGGGGCTCCCCCTTGCGCGCGCAGGTGCTCCTGCGCCCGGCGGCGGGCGGTGCCGTCGTGGTCGAAGGGGCCGATCGCGATCGTATTGACGGTGATGCCGGCCGGGCCCAGCTCGTTGGCCAGGGTCTTGCCCAGGCCGACCTGGGCGGGGCGGGCGACGTTGTGGAGCAGCATCGCCATCGGCGCGCGGTGCGGCTCGATCGCGCAGGTGGAGCCCAGCACGACGATGCGGCCCCAGCCGCCATCCTGCATGGCGCCGCGAACTTCCTCGACGCACCAGAACAGGCCCATCACCAGCAGCGTGTAGGCGTCGGCGAAATCCCGGTCGGTCACGTCGTCGAGGAAACTGTCGGGCGCGCCGCTGTTGTTGTAGACGAGGATGCCCGGCGCCCCCAGCTCGGCGCGGATCGTGGCGAAGGCGCGGGCGACGGCGGCCTTATCCGCCAGGTCGGCGGCCAGGCCGATCGCCTCGGCGCCCCGATCCCGCAACTCGGCGGCCACGGCCGCGCAGGCCTCGGCATCGCGGGCGAGCAGGGCGACGCGGCACCCTTCGGCGGCCAGCGCGAAGGCGGCGGCGCGGCCCAGTCCGCGCGTTGCGCCGGTGACGACGGCGATCTTCCCATCCAGGCCCAGGTCCATGCAATGTCCTCTCTGCTTGCGGGGCATATGGGCCATCCCGTTCCGTGACGGAACTGACGGGAAGGCTAGCGCCTGTCGTTTCGGCCAGTAGGCACCTGCCCGCTTATGCGGAGAAGTCCGGCGGAGAATAGGCGGACGAGAGGACGGCGGAGATGGCGGGGCCATTGGCGGGGCGGGGGG
>CALLNA010000010.1 GCA_938005655.1 uncultured Novosphingobium sp. | reverse complement strand
AAGCGGGGTCGAGCTGGCCCGGCCCGCCGGCACGACTCCGTTCCTCCACGTGACCTATCCCGCCCCGCAGACCATCCGCGCGGCCACGCTGTTCGTGCCCGGCGCCGCCTCGCTGTTCACCGGGGCCAACTACCTGCCGAAGCTGGAAGCCAGCGACGACGGCAAGACCTGGCGGCCGATCGCCGAGATCACGCTCGGCACGGTGCCGACCACCGTGGCCTTCGCCCCCGTGACCGCGCGCGAGTTCCGGGTCGTCTTCGGCCCGGCCAAGCCCGGCGGGGTCAGCTTCGCCCCGCAGGTCCCGGGCGTCGACATGGTCGGCATGGGCGGCGCCGCGAGCATCGGCGCGATGGGCGCGCCCAAGCCGGGCCGCGTCACCGACTTCCGCCTCTCGGCCGAGGACCGCATCGACCGTGCCGAGGCCAAGGCCGGCTTCAGCGTCGCCCAGGACTATTACGCGCTCGATACCGCGCTGCCCGAGGCGAAGGGCGCCGCGTCCGGCCCCGCGCCCGGCCAGGTGATCGACCTTACCGCGCGGCTGCGCCCCGACGGCACGCTCGACTGGACCCCGCCGAAAGGCCGCTGGCGCGTGGTGCGCCTCGGCTGGTCGCTGCTCGGCACGATGAACCACCCGGCCACGCCCGAGGCGACCGGCCTGGAGGTCGACAAGTTCGACGGGCCGGCGGTGCGCCGCTACATGGAGCACTACCTCGGCATGTACAAGGATGCCGCCGGGGCCGACATGGTCGGCCAGCGCGGCGTGCGCGCCCTGCTGACCGATTCGATCGAGGTCGGCGCGGCCAACTGGACGCCGCAGATGGTCGCCCAGTTCAAGCGCCTGCGCGGCTATGACCCGACGCCGTGGCTGCCCGCCCTGACCGGCGCGGTGATCGGCAGCCGGGCGGAGAGCGAGAAGTTCCTCTACGACTACCGCCGGACCCTGGCCGATCTGATGGCCTCCGAGCACTACGGCACCGTCGCCACGGTCGCGCACGAGAACGGCCTCAAGGTCTATGGCGAGGCGCTGGAGGACCACCGCCCCTCGCTCGGCGACGACATGGCGATGCGCAGCCACACCGACGTCCCGATGGCGGCGCTGTGGACCTACCGCCGCGAGGACGGCCCGAAGCTCTCCTACCTCGCCGACATGAAGGGCGCGGCCTCGGTCGCCCACGTCTATGGCCAGAACCTCGTCGCCGCGGAATCGATGACCGCGCTGATGGCGCCCTGGGCCTTCGGGCCGAACGACCTCAAGCGGGTGATCGACCTGGAGTTCGTGACCGGCGTCAACCGCCCGGTGGTCCACACCTCGGTCCACGTGCCGGTCGACGACAAGAAGCCCGGCCTCTCGCTGTTCATCTTCGGCCAGTACTTCAACCGCAACGAAAGCTGGGCCGAGCTGGCCAGGCCCTGGGTCGACTACATCTCGCGCAATTCGCTGATGCTCCAGCAGGGCCGCAACTTCGCCGACGTCGCCTATTTCTACGGCGAGGAAGCGCCGCTGACCGGGCTCTACGGCGACAAGGCGGTGGCCGACGCGCCGAAGCGCTACGCCTACGACTTCGTCAACGCCGACGCCCTGACCGGCGTCCTCGCCAACGACGGGGCCGAGCTGACGACGCCCGGCGGCGCCCGCTACCGCGCGCTCTACCTCGGCGGCTCGTCGTCGCGGATGACCCTGCCGACCCTGCGCAAGCTCGCCGCCCTGGTCGAGGGCGGGGCGACCGGGATCGGGGCCAAGCCCGAAGGCAACCCGCGCCTGGCGGGCGACGCCGCCGAGTTCGCCGCCCTCACCGCCCGGCTCTGGCCGCAGGGCAGCAGCATAGCCAAAGTGGGCGTCACGAAGATCGGCAGGGGCCAGGTCATCGCCTCGAACGATGTCGAGGCAGCGCTGGCCCAGGCCGGCGTCGCACCGGACTTCCGCTTCACCGGCGGCGCGGCCGATGCCGAGATTCCCTTCCCCCTCGGCCGCCTCGCCGATGGCGACAGCTACTTCCTCGCCAACCGCAAGGACCGCGCCGAGACGATCGAGGCGCATTTCCGCGTGACCGGCAAGGCGCCCGAGCTATGGCACGCCGAGACCGGCACGTCCGAGCCACTGAGCTACCGCATCGAGAACGGCGAGACCGTGGTGCCGCTGACCCTGGCGGCGGACGAATCCGTCCATGTCGTGTTCCGCAAGCCCGCCGCCGCGCCGGCCCTGGCGGTCAAGAAGCTGGTCCCGACCGAGGTCGGCCAGGTCTCCGGCCCGTGGCAGGTCGCCTTCGAGCCCGGCCGCGGCGCGCCCGCCACGGCGACCTTCGCCACGCTCGCTCCGCTGAACGAGAACGCCGAGGCCGGGATCAAATATTTCTCCGGTATGGCGACCTACACCAACGGCTTCACCGCACCCAAGGGGTGGAAGGCCGGCCAGCCGCTGTGGCTCGACCTCGGCGAGGCGCGCGAGGTGGCCGAGGTCACGGTCAACGGCAAGTTGGCGGGCTATGCCTGGCACGCGCCCTACCGCGTGGACATCGGCGCCGTGGCCAGGCCGGGACGCAACACAGTGCAGGTCCGCGTCGCCAACCTCTGGGTCAACCGCCTGATCGGCGATGCCCAGCCCGGCGCACAGAAGATCACCTGGACCGCCTCGCCCACCTACACCGCCAAGGCCCCGCTGCGCCGCTCCGGCCTGATCGGGCCGGTCAAGCTGCTGGGGCAGTAAGGCAAGGGCTCCTCCCCGTTCGCGAGGCGAAGGGGGAGGAGCCGGCTATCCTGCAATCGCCAGCTCGATCATGTCGATCAGGCGGTCCGCGAACTCGACGATGCGCTCGCGGCTTTCGGCCGTCATGCGGTCCGCACGGACCCGGCCGGAGATCGCGAAAACGAAGACCTGGGCGTGGAAATCCCAATCGCCCGCCGCGCCGCCGGCCGCCTTGGCCATGTCCTCGGCCAGGAAGCGCAGGTAGCGGTTGGTGCCGATCTCCTCCCAGTGGCGGGCAAGGTCGGGCAGGGTCGCGGCGGCCGTCTCCAGCAGGCGGGAAATCCGCCGGTACTCGGGCCAGTCGAACACATCGATCAGGGTGCGGGCGTGGTGGCGCAGGCGCGGCGCCAGTTCGCGGGACAGGAGGTGGTCCTGCTCCCCGGCGCGGCGCGACCAGCGCTTGAGCTCCTCCTCCAGGATCGCGCGGAACAGCGGCTCCTTGGCCTCGTAGCGGGCGTAGAGCGTGCCCTTGGCAACGCCCGCGCGCAGGGCGATCGCATCCATGCTGGTGGCCTCGAAGCCGTGGTCGAGGAACAGCTCCAGCGCCGCCTGGCGGATCGCGGCGTCGATCGCCGCGATCCGTTCCGGGGTCGGCCGGCCGCGCGGCGCCGCGCCGGCCGGGCCCGGTGATGCAGCCTTCTGCGACGCAACCTTCCGGGACGTAGCCTTCGCTCGCCTGGCCGGTTGCGTCATCCTTGCCTCCTAGATCGTGCCCGCCTTGAGGAACTCCACGGCGTGGTGGGCGGCCCGCGCGCTGAGCGCCATGTAGGTGAGCGAGGGATTCTGGCAACCGCTCGACGCCATGGCCGAACCGTCGGTGATGAACAGGTTCTTCACGTCGTGGGTCTGGTTGTACTTGTTGAGCACGGACTTGGTGGGGTCCTTGCCCATGCAGGCCGTGCCCATCTCGTGGATGCCGAGGCCCGGCGCGCCGGGGGTCTCGCCCACCGACATGACCATGCCGCCGGCAGCCTGGATCATCGCCTTGCCGTCGGTGATGATCTGCTTGGCCATCTTGCGCTCGTTGTCGCCGATCTCGCACTCGATGTGGACGATCGGGATGCCCCACTGGTCGGTCCGGGTCTTGTTGAGCGTGACGCGGTTCTCCGGGTTGGGCAGCATCTCGCCGAAGCCGGAGATGAAGACGAACCACGGGCCGATCTTGGCGGTGCGCTCCTTGAGCGCGGCGCCGATGCCGGGCAGCCCCAGCGCCGCGTTGCGCCACCCCATGCGCGAGACCCCGCCCTGGTAGCCGTAGCCGCGGATGAATCCCTCGCCCGGCTCGGTCACGTTGCGGAAGCGGGGAATATAGAGCCCGGTCGGGCGGCGGCCGTGATAGTAGGTGTCGGGTGCATTAGGCAGCATTCCCGCGATCGACAGCGCGTAGAGGTGGTCCATCAGGTTGCGCCCGACCATGTCGGAGGAGTTCGCCAGCCCGTTGGGGAAGGCGTCCGACTTGGAGTTCAGCAGGATCTGCGTCGTGCCGATCGACGAGGCGCAGCCGAAGATCACCTTGGCCTCGTAGGTCCGGCGCTCCTTGGTGTTGGCGTCGATTACCCGCACCCCCGTCACCTTGCCGGTGGCCGGGTCATGGACGATCGAATGGACGATCGCGTCGGTGACGATGGTCAGGTTGCCGGTGCGCTCGGCCGCCGGCAGCGAGGAGCTGAGGCTGGAATGATAGGCGCCGTAGGTGCAGCCCCGCTCGCAGAACGAGCGGTTCTGGCACGAGGTCCGGCCCAGCGCCTCGTGCTGCGGCTGCGCCTTGGAGAGGTTGGCGACGCGGCCCGAGATCACCTTGCGGCCGGGGAACTTCGCCTCGACCGCCTGCTTGAACACCTTCTCGCCGTCGTTCAGCCCGAACTCGGGCAGGACCTCGCCGTCGGGAAGCTGCGGCAGGCCTTCCCTGGAGCCGGCGACGCCGATGAACTTCTCGATATGGTCATACCACGGGGCGATGTCGGCATAGCGGATCGGCCAGTCCGAGCCGTGGCCGTCGCGGGCGTTGGCCTCGAAGTCCATCTCGCTCAGGCGATAGGACTGGCGCCCCCACATGATCGAGCGGCCGCCGAGGTGATAGCCGCGGATCCAGTGGAACGGCTTGTCCTCGGGCGTGGTATAGGGATGCTCGCTGTCCTTGACCCAATACTGCTTGGTGGTCTCGTTGACCGCATAGCAGTTGCGCTGGATCGGATAGTCGCGCGCCAGCTCCTCCTCGGGGATCATGTTGGCGTTGGGAATCTCCCAGGGCTGCATCCAGTCGGTGTAGGACGCGCCGTGCTCCAGCTTGCGCCCGCGCTCGATCACCAGGGTCTTGAGGCCGCGCTCGCAGAGTTCCTTGGCGGCGATGCCGCCGCTCATGCCCGAGCCGATGACGATTGCATCAAACATGTTCTTGTTCTCCGTTCAGATGCCGCCGACGCCGCCCCAGGGGCGGGTGCTCGGGGTGATGGGGATCGAGGGCTGCCATTCGCCCGGCGCGTGCTCGTAGGCGAGGTCGTGGGTCAGCGCGGTCTCGGAGTAGTAGAAGACCACGACGATCAGCTCCTTGAGCTTGCCGTATCCGGGATCGGCATAGCGCGGGCTCATCCGGTCCATCAGGCTCTGCGACGTGTCCTGCTTGGGCTTGCCGGTGAGGGGATCGACCGGGGGTGGCGGCGGCTTGAGCGCCTGGACGTCATAGGGTGTCAGGACCTCCGTGCGCTCGGCCGGGGTCAGGGCGACGAAGCCGCGTTGGTACTTGGCGCGGGCGAGGCCGTCGATCGTGTCGAGCGCGCCGATCAGCTCGGCCCGGCGCGGCGGCGAGGCCCAGTCGCCGAGCAGGGCGTCGACCACCGCCGGCACCCCCGCCGCGACCGCGCCCGGAGTCGTCGTCGTCGGAACGATCGTGTCCGCGACCGCGCCGAGCAGCGCATAGCGCGCCGGCTCGAGTTGCCGCTTGCCGCCCTGGACCGCCGCGGCGAGCGCCTCCGCGCCGCCCGGCAGGGCGGCTACGCCCGCCAATGCCAGCGCCCGCCCGAGCAGCGTGCGCCGATCCATGCCCATACCGTCAATCATCGCCGGTCTCCCGTCCTGTTTGTTCTTGCTGGTGATCCATAAATGTCCATGATAGCGCTCACAACACAAAACGAACGAAGCCGTTCGATTGTCCGCTGCCGATCCTTGGGGAGACCGACACATGCCGCCTGAAATCAGCCGCCGCGCCCTGCTGGGAGCCTTTGCCGCAACCGGAGCCATCGCCATGACCCAGGGAACCGCCATGGCCGCCGCCGCGCGCAGGACCTTCTTCCAGCGCGTCGGCCTGCCGATCGGCCTCCAGACCTACACCCTGGGCGAGGAGGCCGGGAAGGACCTCGACGCGACCTTCGCCCAGGTCGCGGCCATCGGCTACCGCACGATCGAGCTGCCCAACCTCTACGGCCGCAAGCCGGGCGAGGTCCGCGTCGCCGCCGACCGGGCGGGCCTGACCATCGGCAGCGTCCACGTCCCGGCCCAGGGCACCGGCGGCTTCTCGCTCGGCGCCCCGGCGGCCGAGCTGGCCGAGGCCGTGACCACGCTCGGCGCCCGCCGCGCGGTCGTGCCGATCGCGCCCTTCCCGCCCGACTTCCGCCCGCAGCCAGGCGAGACCATGCAGGCCGCCATCGGCCGCACCTTCGCCACGGCCGGCGCCGACCACTGGCGCCGGGTCGCCGCCACGCTCAACGAGCATGGCGCGGCGCTCAAGCCGCTCGGCGTGGCGCTCGGCTATCACAACCACAACGTCGAGTTCGCGCCGGTCGGCGCGACCACCGGCTGGGAGATCCTGGTCCGCGAGACCGATCCGGCGCTGATCCACTTCGAGGTCGACATCGGCTGGATCGCGACGGCCGGGCTCGATCCGGCGCAGTTCCTGCGCCGCCATCGCGGCCGGGTGGCGCAGCTCCACGTCAAGGACGTGGCGGCCGGCAACACGACGAACTTCGCCCTGTCGATGAAGCCGGCCGAGGTCGGCTCGGGCACGCTCGACTGGGCGAAGATCCTGCCCGCGGCCTATGCCGCCGGGGTGCGGCACTTCTACGTCGAGCAGGAGCCGCCCTTCGCCATCCCGCGGATCGAGGCGGCGCGCAAGTCGTACGATTTCCTGAGCCGCCTCCACGCCTAGGCCGCGTCCCAGCAGCGCCGGATGAGGTCGTAGCCCTCGGTGTAGACCTCATCCTCGCTGGCGAAGAAGTCGCGCCAGACCCGGGTCGCGGCGGCGAGATCGGGCACGCCGCGGCCGAACGCCTCGATGGTCAGCCAATCGTCGTAGCCGAGCGCCTTGAGCGCGGCGATGGTCTCGCGAATCTTGGCGTGGCCGCGCCCGGGCGTCCCGCGGTCGTTCTCCGAGATGTGGACATGGGCGAGGTTGCCCGAGGCATGCAGCGCGTGGAGCGCGGCGATCGGGTCCTTCTCCTCGATATGGGCGTGGAAGGTGTCGTAGAGCACGCCGATGTCGCCCTCCCCGACCCGCTCGGCATAGGCGATGGCCTGGTCGCAGGTGTTGAGCAGGTGCGCCTCGAAGCGGTTAAGCGGTTCGAGGCCGGGGGTGATCCCCGCCCCGCGCATCACCGGCAGGACCTCGCGGTGAACCTCGGCGCAGCGATCCAGCTCGGCCTCGGTCGGCTTCTCCCCAGTGAAGACGCCGAGCGGCTGGAACCACGGCCCGGCGATGACTTGCCCGCCGAGCGCGCCGGTGCAGTCGATCACCCGGCGCAGGTGGTCGACCGCGCCCTGGCGGGAGGCCGCGTCGGGCGAGATCGGGCTATGCGCCTCGTCCGGCATGATCGCGACGACGGTCCGCTCCAGCCCCAGGTCGTCGAGGATCGCAGCCAGGGCGCGATAGTGCCCCGCGTCGCTCACGTCGAAGACCGGCACCTCGACCCCGTCGAAGCCCGTCGCCTTGAGCGCCTGGAGGATCGGCACGTGCTCCTCGGTCACGTGGCCGGTCCACAGCAGCAGGTTCATTCCGATCTTCATGCGCGTCAGCCCTCCTTGCGGCGCTCGACCAGCCAGACCGCGCCGAAGATGAAGAACAGCACGGCAGGCACGATCGCGATTGCCTGGAACGATTGCTCGGCGGCATAGGCCAGGACGCGGCCCAGCTCCGGCCCGGGCTGGAGCGCGGCGAAGGCCGCTTCGCCGCCGGCCTTGGCCAGCTTGGCCCGGTCGTAGATCGCGCCGATCTGGGGCAGCACGAAGTAGATCGCCAGCGCGCCGGCGAAGCCGACGATGCCGATCGACCACGCGCCGCCGCGCGGATAGCGCCGGGCCGAGGCGGCCAGCATGGTCGGCCACATGAAGCAGACCCCGAAGGCCCAGAGCGTCGCCGCGACCAGTGCGGTCA
>CALLNA010000009.1 GCA_938005655.1 uncultured Novosphingobium sp. | reverse complement strand
CGATTAAATCGCCGGGTCGCCCTCGCAAAACGCGGGTTCGCGGCCTACATTCGTGACCTGAAATTTTCTCGATCGAGGATACGACCATGGCTGCCCCGCAACAGATCAACGACACCCCCGAAGCCAAGGAAGTGGCGGAGCTGATCGCCCGCTCGCGCGCCGCCCAGGCGCAGATCGAGCACTACACGCAGGAACAGGTCGACCGCCTGATCCGCGGCATGGTCTGGGCCGTCGCCCAGCCCGGCGTGGCTGAGGAGATCGCCCAGCACACGGTCGATGAGTCGCAGCTCGGCAACTACGAGGGCAAGTTCCTCAAGATCAGCCGGAAGACCCGCGCCGCCCTGATGGACATCATCGACGACAAGTCGGTCGGCGTCATCGAGGAGGACAAGGAGCGCAACCTCGTCAAGATCGCCAAGCCGGTCGGCGTGATCGGCGCCCTGTCGCCCTCGACCAACCCCGAGGCGACTCCGGTGATCAAGTCGATCTGCGCCGTGAAGGGCCGCAACTCGATCATCATCGCGCCGCATCCGCGCGCCAAGATCACCAACAAGATCATCTGCGACAAGATGCGCGAGGCGCTGGTCAAGCTCGGCGCGCCCGCCGACCTGGTGATCCCGATCGAGACGCCCTCGGTCGAGAAGACCAACGAAGTCATGCGCCAGTGCGACCGCGTGCTCGCCACCGGCGGCGGCCCGATGGTCCATGCGGCCTATTCGTCGGGCACCCCGGCGCTCGGCGTCGGCGTCGGCAACGCGGTCATCACCGTGGACGACACCGCCGACCTCGACGAGGCGGCCGAGAAGATCCGCATCTCCAAGACGCTGGACCTCGCGGCCTCGTGCTCGTCGGACAATTCGGTGATCCTGTTCGACTCGATCTACGACGAGATGCTGCAAAAGCTCCAGGATCAGGGCGGTTTCGTCGTCACCGGCGAGGACAAGGTCAAGCTCCAGAACACGATCTGGAAGGACGGCGCGCTCAACACCGCGATCGTCGCCCAGCCGGCCAGCAAGATCGCCGGCATGGCGGGCATCGACTTGCCCGAGGGCAAGACCTTCCTGATCGTGCCGGAGACCGGCTACGGCCCGGACCACCCGTTCTCGGGCGAGAAGCTCTCCGTGACCATGGCGCTCTACCGCGCCAAGGACATCGACGAGGCGATCGAGCTGACCAACAACATCCAGGGCTACCAGGGCCGGGGCCACTCCTGCGGCATCTACTCGTACAACGACGAGAACATCATGAAGCTGGCGGAGAGCACCTACACCAGCCGTGTGATGGTCAACCAGCCGCAGTCGGCCTCGAACTCGGGCAACCTGTGGAACGGGATGCGCCAGACCTTCTCGCTCGGCTGCGGCTCGTGGGGCGGCAATGCGACCAACAACAACATCTCGTGGGAAGACCTGGTCAACATCACCTGGGTCTCGAAGCCGCTCGCCAAGACCAAGGAGATCCCGAGCGACGAGGAGCTGTTCGGCAAGGACATCATCGCCGAACTGGCCTGATGGACGATTGCGGGGGCGGCCAGCAGGGACGGGGAAGGGAGCAAGCTCGCGTGCGTTACCTCAATCTCCTCCCGCTGGCGGCCTTGGCGCTGTCCGCCTGTGAAAAGGCCGAGACGCCGACGGTCGCCCGCAGCGAACACCCGGAAATCCTTGCATCGACTCCGGCGTCTCCTGCCGCGAACACCATTCCCCTGGCGGTGCAGGGCAGGTGGGGCCTGGTTCCTGCCGACTGCACCTCGACCCGGGGCGACAACAAGGGCCTGGTGACGATCGACGCCACCAGCCTCAAGTTCTACGAGTCCCGGGCGACGCTCGGGGCGATCAAGGACATCGACGACGACGGGATCGAGGCGACCTTCGCCTTCACGGGAGAGGGGCAGGCCTGGACGCTCGATGTCGAGCTGGACGTGGAAGACGGCGGCAAAACCCTGATCCGCAAGGAAAAGGGACCGAACGCCAGTCCCACGCCGCTCAAATACACCCGCTGCACCTGACTTCACCTTCGAGGGGGCCATGACCGACCTGTTCCAGCTTACCGACGACCAGCTCGCCATCCAGGACATGGCGCGCAAGTTCACCGCCGATCGGATCACGCCCTTCGCGGCCCAGTGGGACGAGGAGCATCACTATCCGGTCGACGTCTGGAAGGCGGCCGGAGAGCTGGGCTTCGGGGCGATCTACGTTTCCGAGGAAAGCGGCGGCACCGGCCTCGGCCGGCTCGAGGCGGCGCTGATCATGGAGGCGATGTCCTACGGCTGCCCGGCGACCAGCGCCTATGTCTCGATCCACAACATGGTCGCCTGGATGATCGATTCCTTCGCCTCGCCCGAGGTGAAGGGCCGGTTCCTTCCCGACCTCGTCTCGATGGACAAGATCGCCTCCTACTGCCTGACCGAGCCGGGCTCGGGCTCCGACGCGGCGGCGCTCAAGACGACCGCGCGGCTGGACGGCGACCACTACGTGCTCAACGGCACCAAGCAGTTCATCTCGGGCGGCGGCTACAACGATCTATACGCGGTCATGGTCCGCACCGGGGACGCGGGGCCCAAGGGCATCTCCTGCGTCCTGGTCGAGAAGGGCACGCCGGGCCTGAGCTTTGGCGCGCCGGAGAAGAAGCTCGGCTGGAACGCCTCGCCGACCGCCCAGGTGATCTTCGAGGACTGCCGGGTGCCGGTGGCGAACCGCGTCGGTGCGGAGGGCGACGGCTTCAAGTTCGCAATGGCCGGGCTCGACGGCGGCCGGCTCAATATCGGCGCCTGCTCGCTGGGCGGGGCGCAGCGCTGCCTCGACGAGGCGGTCGCCTACGTCAAGGACCGCAGCCAGTTCGGCAAGGCCATCGCCGACTTCCAGAACACCCAGTTCACCCTGGCGGATATGGTGACCGATCTCGAAGCCGCCCGCGCGCTGCTCTATCTCGCCGCCGCCAAGGTCTCGGCCGGCGCGCCCGACAAGACGCGCTTCGCGGCCATGGCCAAGAAGCTCGCCAGCGATAACGGCTCTTCGATCGTCGACCGGGCGCTGCAACTGTTCGGCGGCTACGGCTACCTGCGCGACTATCCGATCGAGCGCTTCTGGCGCGACCTGCGCGTCCACCGCATCCTGGAGGGCACCAACGAGGTCATGCGGATGATCATCGGGCGGGACCTGCTGAAATGAACACCGACGAGCTTCTCGTCCGCCGCGAGGACGCGGCCGGTTTCCTCTCGCTCAACCGCCCCAAGGCGATCCACGCGCTGACCGTGGAGATGGATCACGCGATGACCGAAGCGCTGCTCGCCTGGCGCGACGATCCCGAGGTCAAGGTGGTGCTCCTCGACCATGCCGAGGGCCGCGGCTTCTGCGCCGGCGGCGACGTCAACCTGGTCCGCCAGTCGGCCCTGACCGACGGGGGCGAGCGCGGGCGCAAGTTCTTCTACGAGGAATATCAGCTCAACCACCTGATGTTCAGCTATCCCAAGCCGATCGTCGCCTTCATCGACGGGATCACGATGGGCGGCGGGGTCGGCATCTCGCAGCCCGCGCAGTTCCGCGTGGCGACGGAGAATACCCGCTTCGCCATGCCCGAGACCGGGATCGGCCTGTTCCCGGACGTGGGCGGCGGCTGGTATCTGTCGCGCCTGCCCGGGCGCATCGGCCAGTTCCTTGCCCTGACCGGGGCGCGGCTCGACGGGGCCGAGTGCCTGTGGACCGGCCTTGCCACCCACTACCTGCCGGCGAGCCAGCTTGCCGAGGCCAAGCAGCGCATTGCCCACGGGCACGACGTCGCCCAGGTCCTCGCCGCCTTGTCGGTCACGCCGCCCGAGCCGCGGATCGCCGCCAATGCCCAGGCGATCGCCCGGCACTTCGCGTCCGACCGGCTCGAGGACGTGCTCGCCAGCCTCGCCGCCGACGACGGCGAATGGGCGGCCAAGGAACTGGCCACGCTGCGCCTCAAAAGCCCGCAGGCCTGCAAGGTGGCGCTGCGCCAGCTCGCCGAGGCCGCCCGGCTCGACAGCTTCGCCGAGAACATGGTGATGGAATACCGCATCGCCGCGCGCGTGCTGATGCTGCCCGATTTCGCCGAGGGGGTCCGCGCCGTCCTGGTCGACAAGGACAACGCCCCCAAGTGGAACCCCGCCACGCCCGAGGGTGTGACCGACGAGCGTCTCGACGCGATCTTCGCGGCCCTGCCGGCCGATCAGGAATGGAAGCCCCTATGACCTACGAAACCCTCCTCGTCGAACAGCGCGGTGCGGTCACGCTGATCCAGCTCAACCGCCCGCAGGCGCTCAACGCGCTGAACTCGACGGTGCAGCGGGAGCTGATCGCCGCCATGGCCGCCTTCGAGGCTGACGACAGCCAGGGCTGCGTCGTCCTGACCGGCGCGGGCGAGAAGGCCTTCGCCGCGGGCGCCGACATCGCCGAGATGGCCGAGATGGAGGCGACCGAGTTCTATTCCCGCGCCTTCTTCGACGGCTGGCAGAAGGATATCGCGGCGAAGAGCCGCAAGCCGTGGATCGCCGCCGTCGCCGGCTTCGCGCTCGGCGGCGGGTGCGAGCTGGCGATGATGGCGGACATGATCATTGCCTCGGAAAAGGCGAAGTTCGGCCAGCCCGAGATCAAGCTCGGCGTCGCGCCCGGCATGGGCGGCACCCAGCGCCTGACCCGCGCGATCGGCAAGGCCAAGGCAATGGACCTGTGCCTCACCGGCCGGATGATGGACGCGGCCGAGGCCGAGAAGGCGGGCCTCGTTGCCCGCGTCCTGCCGGCCGAAGGCTTCCTCGACGCCGTGCTGGCCATCGCCGCGGAGATCGCCGCCATGCCGCGCATCGCCGCGCTGGTGAACAAGGAGATGGTCAACGTCGCCTTCGAGACCGTGCTGGAGCAGGGCCTGCTCTTCGAGCGCCGCGCCTGGCAGATCCTCGCCGCGACCCAGGACAAGGCCGAGGGCATGAAGGCCTTCGTCGAGAAGCGTCCGGCGGTCTGGCAGGGGAAGTGACGAGTCCCCCTCCCGCTGGCGGGAGGGGTTAGGGGAGGGCCTGGCCCTCCTTCGTGCAGCATCGGGAGGCAGGCCCACCCCCGGCCCCTCCTGCAAGCGGGAGGGGAGCTATGAACATCGCTTTCATCGGTCTCGGCAATATGGGCGGCGGCATGGCCGCGAACCTCGTCAAGGCGGGGCACACGGTCCGGGCCTTCGATCTCGCGGCGGAGGCGCTGGAGAAGGCCAGGGGCAACGGCTGCGAGACCTTCGGGACGGTGCGCGAGGCGGTGCAGGGCGTCGACGCCGTGGTCTCGATGCTGCCCAACGGGGCCATCGTGAAAAGCGTCTATAGCGCCGACGTGATCGGCCAGGCTTCGGCCGGCGCGCTGTTCCTCGACTGCTCGACGATCGACGTCGCCACCGCGCGCGAGGTCGGCGAGGCGGCCAAGGCGGCCGGCTACGAGATGGTCGACGCGCCCGTCTCGGGCGGCATCGCGGCGGCCAATGGCGGCACCCTGACCTTCATGGTCGGCGGCAGCGACGAAGCCTTCGCGCGGGCGCAGCAGGTCCTCGAGCCGATGGCCAAGGCGGTGATCCACGCCGGGGCGCTCGGCTCCGGACAGGTCGCCAAGATGTGCAACAACATGTTGCTGGCGATCCACATGATCGGCACCTGCGAGGCCCTGGCCCTGGCCGAGAAGAACGGTCTCGACATGCAGAAGTTCTACGAGATCAGCTCGAAGTCGACCGGCTACAACTGGTCGCTCAACGACTACACCCCGGCGCCCGGCATCGGCGCGGCGAGCCCGGCGGACAACGGCTACCAGGGCGGCTTCGCCTCGGCGCTGATGCTCAAGGACCTGCGCCTGGCCATGGCGGCGGCCGAGGCGGCCGGGGCCAAGGTGCCGCTGGGGCAGCACGCCACGGCGATCTATGAGGCGTTCAACGAGGCCGGGAACGGCGGCAAGGACTTCGGGGCGGTCTTCATGACGCTGTAAGGGAGCAATTACCCGCGCAGCATCCCCGGCCCGAGCAGCATCAGCATCTTCACGTCGATCGCATCGCCCAGGGCGCGGCGCTCGGCGACGAAGGCCTCCAGCCCGGCCAGAGGCACGCGGTGGGCGGTGATGTTCTCGCCCGGCGTCCCGCCGCCCGGCCCGACCTTCGTCAGCCCGTGGGCGCGCAGCAGGGTGAAGCTCTCCGTCACCATGCCCGGCGAAGAATAGAACTCGCCCAGCGTCTCCAGCCGCTTGGCGCGGTAGCCGGTCTCCTCCTCCAGTTCGCGCGCGGCGGCCACCTCGGGCGCTTCACCGGCATCGTCACCGTCGCCGATCAGCCCGGCGGGCAGCTCGATGCAGACCTTGCCGAGGGGCACGCGGAACTGCTCGACGAGGATCACGTGGTCATGCCCCCGGTCGTCGGTGTCGATCGCCAGGATCACCGCGGCGCGGATGCCGCGGGCGCGGCTGACGTATTCCCATTTGCCGCGGACCTTGGCGGTGACGAACTTGCCCTGCCAGACGATCCGTTCTTCTTCCTGTCGCATCAAACCTCGATCAATCGGTCGGGCAATTCGTTGACGTCGTCCTCGGCGCGGGGGAAGTGCGCGGCGAGCACCGCGCCGACCTTTTCCACCGCGGCCACCATCCCCTCGGCCAGGCGTCCGGCGCGCAGCTCGACCAGCATCGCGGCCATGGCCTCGCCCCATTCCTCGGGCCGGACCTTCGCCGCGATCGCCTTGTCGGCGACGATCTCCGCGCCGTGCTCGTCGAGCGAGAGGTAGATGAGGATGCCGGTCCGCCCGCTGGTGCGGCGCTCGATCCCGGTCCGGAAATAGGCGATCGCGCGGTCCCGCACCCGCAGCCGCTTGATGTGCGGGGGGATCAGCCAGAACTTGAGCGGCGGCCAGAGCTGGAGCAGCAGCATGGCGATGAACTTGACGGTCGCGACCCCCACGGCCACGGCGAAGACCGCGCCCGGCGTCCATTCGTGCGCCCAGTGGCCGAGCGCGACGTCGATCAGCCCGAGGTAGAAGCCGGGGAACAGCGAGAGCACGGTCAGGGCGGTGAAGGCGACGATCGCGGACCAGGCGAGGGCGACGTCGGCATAGCCGTCCGAACGCCCGGCGACGATGGTGACGATCTCGCCCGAAGTATGCATCTCGGCCGCCGCAACGGCTGCGGAGACGCGATCATGGTCGGCATCGCTGAGCAGCAGCTTTCGGCCCATCACCAGCCCCCCGAGGCGCCGCCGCCGTCGAACCCGCCGCCGCCTCCGCCGAAACCCCCGAAGCCGCCGTCGCTCCCGCCGCCAAAGCCGCCCCCTCCGAACCCGCCGCGATTGCCGTGGCTGAGGGCATCCCAAAGGATGATCGGGCCGAGCCCGCCGGTCGAGAAGCGGCTGCCACGCCTGCCGCGGCGGCCGAACAGCAGCATGAAGAAGACGATCAGGACGATCCAGAAGATCACCCCGCCGATACCGGCCTGGTCCTGCCCTCCGGCTTGGCTTTTAGCCGCCGCAGCGGCTTCGGCCACGGCCTTGGCATCGGCCGGGGAGCGGTCGAGCTGGGCGGTGATCGCATCGACCCCCGCCGCGATCCCGCCGCCGTAGTCGCCGGACTTGAAATGGGGGACGATCGGGTCGCGGATGATCCGGCCCGATAGCGCGTCGGTCAGCCGTTCCTGCACCCCGCGCGCCGTGGCGATCCGCAGCTCGCGATCGTTGGGCGCTACCAGCAGCAGCACCCCTTCCTCGGTGGTCTTGCCGCCGATGCCCCAGGCCTCAACCAGCTTCTGGGCGTAGTCCTCGATCGGCTCGCCGTCGAGCGAGGCGACGGTGGCGACAATGACGGACCGCCCGGTCGCCTGCGTATAGGCCCGCAGCTTCGCGTCGAGCGCGGCCTCCTCGGCGTCGGGAATGACGTTGGCTTGGTCGAGCACCGGCCCGGCCGGGCGCGGCGGCAGCGCGGCCAGGGCCGGCGCTGCCGCGAAGGCCAGCAGCGCCAGCAGCCAGGCGAGGAGGAAGCGCAAGGGCTTGAGGTCCCGGCGCGCGGCTATTGGCCGGCGACGGCGGAAGTGGCCGGCGCCGGGTTGTCGTTGGCGCCTCCACGCGGCGCGGCGACGGCGGCGGGCGGGTTCTCCATCGTGCCGAAGTCCACCTTGGGCGCGGAGGAAGCGCCCGCGTCGGCCTTGAACGGCACCATTGGCTTGGCCCCGTAGATCACCTTGGCGGCGACCACGGCGGGGAAGGTGCGGATCGTCGTGTTATATTCCTGCACCGCCTCGTTGTAGCGGGTG
The DNA here is from genome assembly GCA_938005655.1 of uncultured Novosphingobium sp. GTDB lineage: Bacteria > Pseudomonadota > Alphaproteobacteria > Sphingomonadales > Sphingomonadaceae > Novosphingobium. The sequence goes on along the minus strand of CALLNA010000009.1, from coordinate 1,063 downwards.
CGCGATACGTTGATGCGGTTCTCGGTCCCTTCGAGCTGGGTCATCAGGTCGGCGAAGCGCGCCTGGCTCTGGAGGGTCGGATAGTTCTCCACCACCGTGCGGAGCTGGCCGAGCGCCTGGGTGAGCTGGTTCTGCGCGTTCTGGAACTTCTCGAAGGTCGCGGGATCGCTGAGGTCCTCGGTGCGGATGTTGATCGAGGTCGCCGCGGCGCGGGCGTTGGTCACGTTGGTCAGGATCTGGGTCTCGGACGAGGCGGCGGCCTTGGCCGTGGCGACCAGGTTCGGCACCAGGTCGGCGCGGCGCTGATAGGCGCTCTCGACGTCGGCCCACTTGGCCTTGGCGTTCTCCTCGGCGGTCGGCACCGAGTTCACGCCGCAGGCGGAAAGGCCGGCGGCGGCAAGCACGACCACGGCGAAGCGCGCGGCGCGGGCGGCAAGCGATCTGGACATATGGGGCGAACTCCCTCTCATCCGCGGGCGGATGCCCGACCGCACGAATGTAGCGTCGCGCCGGGCCGGTTCAAGGACCGGAGCTTGCTCCACGGGATTCCCCGTGCAAGATATCCGCGTCAATCCAACGCAAGGATGTTCCGGCCATGTCGATGCTCAGCGAATTCAAGGCGTTCATCTCCCGCGGCAGCGTGCTCGACCTCGCGGTCGGCGTGATCATCGGCGCGGCCTTCGGCAAGATCGTGACCTCGCTCACCGAAAGCGTGCTGATGCCGATCATCGGCTGGATCACCGGCGGCACCGATTTCACCAAGTATTTCATTCGCCTGGGAGAGATTCCCGCGACCTACAAGGGCCATCCCGACGACTACGTGGCGCTCAAGGCCGCGGGCGTCGCGATGATCGGCTACGGCGACTTCATCACCCAGGTCGTCAACTTCCTGATCCTCGCCTGGATCATCTTCCTGATCGTCAAATTTGCCAACCGCGTGGCCCCGCCCGCCGAGGCCGCCGCCGGGCCGAGCGAGGTCGACCTCCTCACCGAGATCCGCGACGAGCTCAAGAAGCGGGGATGACGGGCTCGCCGTCCCGGGCTTTTCCGGGCCGGCGCACCT
>CALLNA010000008.1 GCA_938005655.1 uncultured Novosphingobium sp. | reverse complement strand
TCGGCCTGGTCGACCGCCTGTTCAGCCGCGTCGGCGCCTCGGACAACCTGGCGCGCGGGCGCTCGACCTTCATGGTCGAGATGGTCGAGACCGCGGCGATCCTGAACCAGGCGACGGAGCGCAGCTTCGTCATCCTCGACGAGGTGGGCCGCGGCACCTCGACCTACGATGGCCTCGCGCTGGCCTGGGCCGTGGTCGAGGCGGTCCATTCGGCCAACCGCTGCCGCTGCCTCTTCGCGACGCACTACCACGAGCTGTCGCGCCTCGCCGAAAGCTGCGAGGCCTTGTCGCTCCACCACGTCCGCGCACGCGAGTGGAAGGGCGACCTGGTCCTGCTGCACGAGGTCGCCGAAGGCCCGGCGGACCGCAGCTACGGCCTGGCCGTCGCGCGCCTCGCCGGCGTCTCCGCGCCGGTCATCGCGCGGGCCAAGGCGGTGCTCGACCGGCTGGAGAAGGGCCGGGCCGAGACCGGCGGCCTCGCCGCGGGGCTCGGCGACCTGCCGCTGTTCGCCGCCGCGCTCCAGGCCGAGGAGGAGCACTGCGACGAACTGCGCGAGCGGCTCCAGGCGCTCGACGTCGATGCCCTGACGCCGCGCGAGGCGCTCGACCTGCTCTACGAGCTGAAGCGGCAGGCGGGGGACTAACTACTCCTCGTCGGCCGCCTCGCCGTAGGTCTCGTCCTCGTCGTCGTCGTTGCGCTCGCCGCGGTAGGCGCTCATGTCGATCCGCCCGCCGCGCTCCATCTGGTTCATGTGGTCGACGAGATCCTGCGCGTCGTCGGTCTCGTCGCCGGAGGAGACCTTCTCGCTGTCCTCCAGCCCGAAGGCTGAGCTGTCGCGCTCCATCGCCTCCTCGGCGACGGTCTGGGCCTGGGCCTCCTCGTCCTCTTGCTCGGCGTTGACGGTTTCGGGCGGGTTGTCGGGATTGCGGTCGATCATGGGCGGTCTCCTCGCGGGAGATACGCCTGCCGGGGGTGCCGGTTCCTAGACCGCCTTGCGGCCGAAGCCCGCCACGGCCCGGGCATGGGCCGAGAGCGGAGCCGGCGTAGGCGCGATGGCGGCCGGGGTGGGCTCGCTCGCCGCGGCCTTGCGCGCCTCGAGCGCGCGGGCGACCGCCGCGTCGAAGCGGCTGTAGTCGGGCTCGGCGCCGATGGGCGCGCTCGGCGATGGGGCCGTCCGGGGCGGCTCGTCATGGTAGGTCTGGGACAGGGGCTGCGGCAGAGGCTGCGATTGCGGCCGGGCAGCCTCGCCCGCGTCGCCGAAGATCCGGGCATAGTCCTCGTCGGGCGCGGCCTTCGTGGCCTTGCAGCCGATCACCACGGCAAAGAGGAAGTCGACCAGCGAGACCGCCAGCGGCATCAGCAGCAGCGGGAGGGCCGAAGGACCCAAGTCGCCCAGGCGGAAGCCGCCGAGGAAGCCCGCGCCCACCGGCAGCAGGAACAGCACCCAGGGCAGGAAGGCGGGCCAGCCGATGTCGCGGCAGCGCCGCATCATGGTCACGCGGAAATACAGGCCCAGCGGCGAGAGCAGCACCAGCGCGGCGAGGCCCACGGCGTACTGGCCCGCGAACAGCGCATAGAGGCCGCCGAACAGCAGCAGCGGCGCCAGGATCATGTAGGCGCCGAAGATCGTCCAGTACCGCGACTGTCCGACGCGCCCCTTCGCATAGGCCATGGCCATCACCCCGTCTTGCGACGGGAACGGCTATGCCCCGCGAACCGATAAGAACCGATTAAGGGGGCGTCCGGCTCAGCGGTTGGCGCCCGGCACCCACAGCACGTCGCCCGCGCCCGCAGCGTAGATCGCGCGGGCGAGGACGAACAGGTAGTCCGACAGCCGGTTGACATAGGCGAGCGCCGCCGGGGTGACCGGAGCGCCCTGGGCGAGCGTCACCATCGCCCGCTCGGCCCGGCGCGCCGCGGCGCGGGCGACGTGGACGCGGGCGGCGGCCTCGCTGCCCCCGGGCAGGATGAAGCTGCGCAGCGGCTCCAGGTGGTCGTTGAGACTGTCGATCGCCCCTTCCAGCCATTCGGCCTGGCCCGGCACGATCCGCAGGGTCATCTCGCCCGGGGTGAAGTCCTCGCCGGGTGTGGCGAGGTCGGCGCCGAGGTCGAACAGGTCGTTCTGGATGCGGGTCAGCGTCGCGGCGTGCTCGGCGCTCGCCATGGCCACGGCCAGGCCGATCGCGCTGTTGGCCTCGTCGACCGCGCCGATCGCCTCCATCCGCGCCGCGTTCTTGGCCACGCGCGAGCCGTCGACCAGGCCGGTCGTGCCGTCGTCGCCGGTGCGGGTGTAGATCTTGTTGAGCTTGACCAAGGGGGAGTCTCCGGAGAAGCGGGCCGGCGCCGGACCCAGCCGTCAGGCTGGAGAGGAACCTACCGGCTGATCGCCAGCAGGATGGCGACGACGATCACCGCCAGCGCCTGGTACTTGATCCGGTTGAACATCATCTTGTTCTGGAGGAGCTGGTTCGGGCTCGGCCCCGTGCCCTGCTGCTGGAGGTCCTCGCGGGTGCTGTGGAGGAAGGCGATGATGCCCCGCACCAGGCTGACGACCACCATGATGACCAGCACCACGATGATGGGGATGAGGATGTACTTCATGCCTCCCCATGTAGGCCTTGGCCGAGCGAAATGCCAGCGGGGAAGCGCCCCTCGCGGAGCGCCCGGGCGAGGGCGGTGCCGTCCTCGCCGGCCAGCCGCCGGTCGGCCAGCGCGGGCGAGCCGCGCCGCTTGGCGAGCTTCCTCCCGTCCGGTTCGACCAGCAGGGCGTGGTGGTGCCAGACGGGCACCGGCAGGCCGAGCAGGACCTGGAGCAGGCGATGGACGTCGGTCGCGGCGAACAGGTCCGCCCCGCGCGTGACCAGCGTGATCCCGTCGGCCGCGTCGTCGAGCGTGGCGGCGAGGTGGTAGCTCGCCGGGGCCTCCTTGCGCAGCAGGACGACATCGCCGAAGCGCTCCGGCGCGGCGCGCTGGAGGCCGGCGCGCTCGTCCCGCCATTCGAGCGGGCCGGCGAGCGCCACGGCCTTCGCCATGTCGAGCCGCCAGGCCGCGCCCCGCGGATCGGCCGGGCGGCTGCGGCAGGTGCCGGGATAGACCGGCCCGTCGGGTCCGGTCTCGCGCGCGGCGGCGGCGATCTCGGCGCGGGTGCACTGGCAGGGATAGAGCAGGCCGAGCGCTTTCAGCCGCTCGCCCGCTTCGGCATAGGCGGCGAGGCGGCGCGACTGGAACACCGGCGCCCCGTCCCAGGCGAGGCCCAGCCAGGCGAGGTCGGCCATGATCTCGGGCACCAGCTCCGCCCGGCTGCGGGTGCCGTCGATGTCCTCGATCCGCAGCAGGCACTCGCCCCCGCGCGCCCGGGCGAGGTCGTGCGCCACGATCGCCGCATAGGCGTGGCCGAGGTGCAGCGGGCCGTTGGGGCTGGGGGCGAAGCGGGTGCGGATCACGGGCGCGCTTGTCCTGTGGATTGCGCCGGCAGGCAAGCGTCGATCCGGGTTGACCTTGCGGGCGCTTCGGTGCTGACTGTCGGGCAGGATGCAGCGCCATCAAACCGTCATGTCCGCCTGCCATCGGGAGCCATGCTCAAGTCGGAGCTGATCGAGCGCGCGGCCCGGTTCCGCAGCGCGGTGGAGGACCCCTCCCGCCATCTCGACAACTGTCCGGCCCTGGTCCTCAACGCCGACTATACCCCGCTGTCCTACTATCCGCTCAGCCTCTGGCCGTGGCAGACCGCGATCAAGGCGGTGTTCCTGGAGCGCGTCGACATCGTCGCCAGCTACGAGCGCGAGGTCCATTCGCCGAGCTGGACCATGCAGCTCCCCTCGGTGATCGCGCTGCGGCAGTTCGTGAAGCCGAGCGAGTTCCCCGCCTTCACCCGCTTCAACGTCTTCCTGCGCGACCGCTTCGCCTGCCAATATTGCGGCAGCCCGCACCAGCTCACCTTCG
>CALLNA010000007.1 GCA_938005655.1 uncultured Novosphingobium sp. | reverse complement strand
CCTCGCCGCCCAGCACCTTCTGCCAGGAGAAGGTGGCGACGTCGATCTTGTCCCAGTCGATGTCGTAGGCGAAGACCGCGCTGGTCGCGTCGGCAAAGGACAGCCCTTCGCGGTCGGCCGGAATCCAGTCCGCGTTCGGCACGCGCACGCCCGAGGTCGTGCCGTTCCAGGTGAACAGCACGTCGTTCGACCAGTCGACCTGGCTGAGGTCGGGAAGCTGGCCGTAGTCGGCGCGGATCACCGTGGGGTCGAGCTTGAGCTGCTTGGCCGCGTCCGTCACCCAGCCCTCACCGAAGCTCTCCCAGGCCAGGGTCGTCACCGGACGGGCGCCGAGCATCGTCCACATCGCCATCTCGAAGGCGCCGGTGTCCGATCCCGGCACGATGCCGATGCGGTGCGTCTCGGGCAGCTCCAGCACCTCGCGCATCAGGTCGATGCAATAGCCGAGACGGTTCTTGCCGATCTTGGCGCGGTGCGAGCGGCCGAGCGATTCGACTGCGAGCTTGTCGGGGGAGAAGGTCGGAGCCTTGGCGCAGGGACCCGAAGAGAAGAACGGACGCGCAGGCTTGCGCGCCGGAAGCGTATTAGTCATTTCTGACTCTCCTTGCAGAGAGCACGCGCGGCGTTGGGACCGCGTGGCCCGCCGGCGCTGATAGAGCCCGGGCGGACGAAGTCAACCCGTGCGGCGGAAAAGACGGTCAGCCGGGAGTGAACTCGATCGGCAGGCCCTTGATCCCCCAGACGCCGAAGAACGGCCGCCAGGCCCGCGGCCCCGGCGTCTTCGGCTCGCGGATGCGCCGGGCGATGAGGTGCAGGCCTTCCTGCAACTGGGCGCGGGCGATGTATTGCCCGAGACACATGTGCTTGCCGAGGCCGAAGGCGATGTGGCGGCTCTCGGCCTCGATCGGCCGCTCGGGATCGAACCGCTCGGGGTCCGCGAAGGTGCCGGGGTCGCGGCCCGAGACGCTCAGCGGGAAGAACAGCATGGTGTCCTTGGGCAGGGTCACGCCGCGATATTCCATCTCGGCATTGGTGAAGCGGAAGGTCGTGCCGGGGTTGAAGTAGCGCAGCATCTCCTCGACCACCTTGCGGCAATAGTCGAGGTCTTCGGCGCAGCGCCGGTAGATTTCCGGGTTCTGCGTCATCAGGTACATCATGTAGGTGAGGACGTTCTTCGAGGTGTCGTAGCCGGCGACGAAGACGAAGATCAGCACGTCGTAGAGCTGGCGGTCGGTGATCGCGCCTTCCTCGGCCGCCTCCAGCAGCAGGTCGAGCAGGTCCTCCCCGCCCTCGTGGTCCCGGTTCGCGCGCCGCTCGGCGACGATCCGCTGGACGAACTCGTCCTCGGTCGCGACCGCTTCCTGGACGGCCGGGATATGGTCCGGGTTCATCCCGAAGGCGAGCCCGTGGGTCTCCAGCGCCCAGCGGATCTTCGGCACTTCCGCGACCGGCGCGCCGACCAGGCGGAACATCACCGAGATCGGGAACAGCGCGGCGAAGTCCTCGAAGTCGAAGGCCCCCTTGGGCGCCCATTCGTCGAGCAGGTCCGAGATCGTCTCCTGCATGATCCCGCGCATCTGGTTGGCGTAGCGCGGGGTGAAGCGCGGCGCGAACAGGCCGCGCAGCACGGCGTGCTGGGACGCGGGCAAGGCGATCATCTGCTCCTCGGTGAAGCGGCCCCAGGGCGTGCCTTCCGCCTGCATGAGCTGGACGATGCCGTCGTAAGAGGGGCGCAGGCGCGCATCGTCGATCAGCAGCTCGCGCATCGCCCGGTAGTCGGTGACGACAAGCCCGAAGGCCGACTGGGCGAGCCAGGGATGCCGCTCCTTGGCCGCGGCGAACTGCGGCATCGGATCGGCGGCGAACTGCGGCTCGTCCATGGCAAGGTGCGGCAGGTCGAGCTCGGCCAGGGCGGTCATCGCAAGAATTCTCCCAACTTATGATATTGTGTCGATCACAATAGCGCGCGTGACGGCTGGACTCCACCCTCGATCGCACGCCATGCTGCCAGAAAACGGGGGGGGGCGGAAAGCGGGAGGGGACATGGCGCAGTTCGAGGTGATCGCGGAAGGGCTAGGCTTCCCCGAGGGACCGGTGGTCATGGCCGACGGCGCGGTAATCGTGGTCGAGTCCTTCGCGGGCCGGATCACCCGCTGCTGGAACGGCCGCAAGGAAACCGTCTGCGAGATCGGCGACGGGCCCAATGGCACGGCGATCGGGCCGGACGGCGCGCTCTACGTCTGCAACAACGGCGGAGTCGGCCCCGAATACTTCGCCCGGCTCGACCGCGTCGGGCGAATCGAGCGGGTCGACCTCGGCACCGGGCGCTTCGAGCGGATCTACGAGAGCTGCGACGGCCAGGCCCTCAGCGCGCCGAACGACCTGATGTTCGACCGCGACGGATACATCTGGTTCACCGACATGGGCCGGATGGAGCTGGACGGGAAGAAATACGGCGGCCTCTACCGCGCCGCGCCGGACGGCTCCGCGATCGTGCGGATCGCCGACAAAGCGCTGAGCTACAACGGCGTCGGCCTCTCGCCCGACATGGCGACGGTCTATGTCGCCGATACGATGACCGCCCGGCTCTACGCCTTCGACCGCCGCCCCGAACCGCAGAAGCCGCGCCTCGTCGCAACCATGCCCGGCCAGACCAGCCTCGACAGCCTGGCCATGACTGCCGCAGGCAACGTCTGCGTCGCGACGATCGGCGAGACCGGCGCGATCACCACGATCACGCCGGACGGACGGATGAGCCGGGTCGAGACCGAGGACCCCGTCACCACCAACATCGCCTTCGGCGGCCTCGACATGCGCGACGCCTACATCACCTGCTCGATGAAAGGCCTGCTGGTGAAGACCCGCTGGGCCGAGCCGGGAATGCGGCTGGTCTACGCGGGCTGAACGGCGCCGGCGCGCTATCGCCCGTTACAAGGGCTGCGCCGTCCGGTCGTGCGCGTCGGGTTCCGGCTCCGGTCCGAACTCGTAAGGCGGCAGCGAGAGGAAGGCTTTCTTCAGCGCCTCGCCCCAGCCTGAGGAGACCGTGCGGAAATAGGGGTCGTCGCCGGTGATCCGGCGGGAATGGGTCGGCGCATAGGTGTCGCGCTCGATCACCAGGAGGTCGAGCGGCAAGCCGACCGAGAGGTTGGCCTTCAGCGTCGAATCGAAGCTGACCATCAGCAGCTTCACCGCATCCTCGAAGCTCATCGTCCGGTCGTAGCCGCGCAGGATGATCGGGCGGCCGTACTTGGTCTCGCCGATCTGGAAGAACGGCGTGTCGAAGCTCGCCTCGATGAAGTTGCCCTCGGGATAGATCAGGAACAGGCGCGGCTCCATGCCCTTGATCTGGCCGGCGAGGATCATCGAGGCGGTGAA
>CALLNA010000006.1 GCA_938005655.1 uncultured Novosphingobium sp. | reverse complement strand
GTCGATCTCGTCGATCAGCAGGACGGGTAGGGTGGGGGCGGTGAAGGCGTCCCACAGCTTGCCCTTCTTGATGTAGTTGCGGATGTCGTGGACCCGCTCATCGCCGAGTTGGCCGTCGCGCAGGCGGGCGACCGCGTCGTACTCGTAGAGGCCCTGCTGGGCCTTGGTCGTCGATTTCACGTTCCATTCGATCAGCGGCGCGCCGACGGCCTTGGAAATCTCGTGGGCCAGCACCGTCTTGCCGGTGCCGGGCTCGCCCTTCACCAGCAGCGGACGGCGCAGCAGGACCGCGGCGTTGACCGCGACCTTGAGGTCTTCCGTGGCGACGTAGTTGCTGGTGCCTTCGAACCGCTGCATTTCGTGATCCCGTCAATGATGAAGCGCTGGCGTTAAGTTGTGCGCTGCGGCGGGGCAAGAGCAATTGACCGGGCCGGGCGCTCTCCTAGGCTCGCCGGAAAGGATGGGAGATTCACAGATGGACCCGCGCTTGCAGGAACTGCTCGACCGGCAGGAGATCGCCCGTCTGCTCGCTCGCTATGCCCATGCCTGCGACCGTTGCGACGGCGAGGCCATGGCCGCAGTCTATTGGCCCGATTCCTGGGACGACCATGGCCGCGACCAGGCGAGCGGGCCGGACTTCGCCCGACTGATGACCGGCGAGATCATCCCGCGCACCTGCGAGACGCTGAGCCATCTCCTCGGCCAGTCGCTGATCGAGATCGACGGAGACCGCGCCGGGGCGGAAACATACTACCTCGCCGTGACCCGCAGCCTGGGCAAGGACGGGGAGCCGCGCTGCAACCAGCTCGGCGGGCGCTACGTCGACCGGCTCGAGCGACGCGGCGGCGAATGGCGGATCGAGCACCGCACCTGCCTGCGCGACTGGTCGGTGACGCTGCGGATCGAGGAGGATCATTTCGCCCTGGCGATGCTGAAACCCGGCCATCGCAGCGGCGAGGACTTGTCCTATCCGGTGCTGGGCTGGCAGCATGGCGCAAAGCTATAGACGGGAGGACGATCCGAATGAGTGCCAACTTCGCCGATTGGGCCGCGATCTGTGAGACCAAGGCGCGCTATTGCCGCCTGATGGACACCAAGGACTGGGCCGGGTGGGCCGACTGCTTCACCGAGGACCTGGTGCTCGATACGACCCCGGCCGGCGGCTACCGCATCGAGGGGCGCGATCAGGCGATCCGGACGGTGCTCGGCTCGATCGAGCACGCCAGGACCGCGCACCAGGTCCACAATCCGGAGATCGTCTTCGACGCGGACGGCCAGGGCGCCAGCGTGATCTGGGCGATGAACGACCGGGTCGAGATGGCCGAGGACCGCCGCGCGGCGGTCGGCGAATACGGCCATACCGGCTATGGCCACTACCGCGAGCGCTATGTGAAGTGCCCGGACGGCAAGTGGCGGATCACGGAGACCCAGCTCTCCTATTTGCAGTTCGATCGGCGCCCGTTTCCGTAAGCCACATGCCCCCGCGCCGGCCAGGGGGAAGCCGGCGCGGGGGGCGGTTGCCGCGGCTTCAGCTATCCGAAGCCGGGCCCGCAGCGGCGGCGGGGGAGTGGGCTCCCGCCTCCAGCCGGGCAAGCAGGCGCTTCGCCCTGACGAAACGCCAGGCGAGGACCGCGACGCCGGCCAGCAGCAGCCAGGGCAGGGCATAGCCCGCCACCACCAGCACCACGGCGAGCATGGTCTCGAAGCTGCCCCACGAGGTGGCCGCCGCCTTGCCGAAGCTGCCTTGCGAGCCGAGCAGGCCCTCGCTCGCATAGGCGAAGCTGACGGGGGTGGAGGCGATCGCGGCCTCCTTGCCGCGGCGCGCCTGCTCCTCGCCGCGAAGCTGCGCGCGCAGGTCCTCGACGCGCCGGGTCAGCTCGGCGCGCTCGTCCTTGCCGAGGCCGCCGGCCTTGAGCCGCGCGTCGATCCGCGCGACCTCGGCGGCAATGCTCGCGCTGTTCTGCTGCGACAGGACGATCGCGCCGCCCGCGTCCTCGCCGGCGACCGAGGCATTGTCGACCTTGCCGTGGGCTGCCTCGACCGCGGCGATCCCGTCGCTGCCGAAGCGGTGGGCGAGATCGGGGGCGAGGAGGAAGTCGAGCTGGGCCGAGATCTCGTCCTCGCGGGGCTGCTCGTAGGTCATGCCCGTGACCCGGCAGCGGGTCGGCCCGAGCCGCTCGCAGGCCGCGGCGTGCTCGCGCTGGACGCCGGAGATCGTCTTGGCGGGCAGGGTGAAGGCGTAGCGATAGGTGAAGGCGACGCCCGGCGCGACCGCGCTGCCGATGTCCGGCCCGGCCTTCTCGCTGGCGGCGTCGGCCGCGGCCGCCGCAGCGTCGTGCCCGGGCGGGGCTTCCGCCTGGGGCGCAGATGCGTCTTCCGATTTTTGCGAACAGCCTGCGACCAGCAGCAGGGCGGTGGTTGCGGCGATCAGGGCAGAGGGATGTCCGATACGCATTGTTGCTCTCCCGAGAGCGGCCTCGATGGCCGCCGAACGAAATCTATCGATTCGATAGACAATGCTTCTTATGCAGATGAACCGTTCTCTACCAACGATGAAGTGTTCAGCACGGTTAGTATATGGCAAAAATGTGGCAACCGATGAGGCGGGCGAGAGGGCTGGCCTGTCGCCTGTTCCGGCCCTATGCGGGAGGGCATGACTGCTGACGCCTTCGCTCATCTCGACCCGGAACTCGCCGCGTTCCTCTCCGCCTGCCCCGGCATGTTCCCGCTCGGAATGACGCGCGAGGAGCTGGCGGCGAAGCAGGGCCTCGGCCAGCTTTCCGCGGCGGACGTGCTCGGCGATGCCGACGTGACCTGCATCGATCACGAGATCGTAGGCCATGGGGGCGCGAGCATCGTGGTCTCGATCATCGCGCCGAGGGGCCATGCCGGGACGGGCCCGGGCATCTACCATGTCCACGGCGGAGGCATGGTCATGGCCAACCGCTTCGCCGGGGCCGACGTGCTGGCGCGCTGGGCGCTGGAATACGGCGCGGTCTGCGTGACGGTCGAATACCGGCTCGCTCCGGCGCACGAAGCGCCGACGCTGGTCGAGGATTGCTACGCCGGCCTGGTCTGGATGCGCGAGAACGCCGCCTCGCTCGGCGTCGATCCGGACCGCATCGTGATCTTCGGCGGCAGCGCGGGCGGGGGCCTCGCCGCGGGCACCGCCCTGCTGGCGCGCGATCGCGGCGGGCCGAAGCTATTGGGCCAGATTCTGCAATGCCCGATGATCGACGACCGCAGCGACAGCGCCTCGGCCCGTCAGTTCGAGGGCACCGGCGTCTGGGACCGCCAGTGCAACGTCACCGCCTGGCAGGCCGTACTGGGCGAGCGCTACGGCACCGACGCGGTCGATCCCTATTCCGCCCCGGCACGGATGGCGGACCTTTCCGGCCTGCCGCCCACGTTCATCGACGTCGGCTCGGCGGAAACCTTCCGCGACGAGGCGATCGACTATGCCCAGCGCCTGATGACCGCGGGCAATGCCTGCGAACTGCACGTCTGGCCCGGCGCGTTCCACGGCTTCTACACGATCGCGCCGCACACCACGGTGTCGCGGGCCTGCGTCGCGGCCCGCGATGCGTGGCTGGCGCGGCTTCTGGGAAGCTAGCCTCCCGACCGCCGCCGTGGGTCAGGCCGCCTGGGCGAAGGCTTCGCTCGGGGTCAGCTTCAGGTTCATCTCGGCCAAGCCGCGAATGATGAAGCTCGGCTCGTAGGAGAGATCGGCGATGCCGCCCGGATGACGCTCGCGGTCGAGCTCGATCCGCGAGGTGTATTCGAGGAACTTCTCCATGATCACGCGCACCTCGACGCGGGCGAGCGGGGCGCCGGCGCAGACGTGCTTGCCGCGGCCGAAGCCGACGTGTTCCTTGATCTTGGGCCGGTCGAGGATCAGCTCGTCCGGATTCTCCCAGCGCTTCGGATCGCGGTTGGCCGCCGAGATCGCGACGAGCAGGCGGGTGCCCGCGGGAATCTTCACGCCGCC
>CALLNA010000005.1 GCA_938005655.1 uncultured Novosphingobium sp. | reverse complement strand
GGGCCGGGGGGGGGGGAGGCGGTGCTGGCCGGCTCGCCCGCCGCGCGCGCGGGGCTCCGCCAGGATGATACCCTGCTTGGCGTCGGCCCGGTTCGTTTCGCGCCGGCCGATCCGAAGGCGCCGATGGGCACCGCCGCGCTGATCGCGGCCGTTGCGGCGATCGCCGCGCTGCCGCCTGGTCGGCCGCTCGAAGTCCGCGGCCTGCGTGCCGGAAAGCCTTACGCGGTCACGGTCGAGCCCGTGCCCGCCTGCCGCACCCGCTTCGAGGTCGCGATCGGAGCGGGGTGGGAGGCGCAGGCGGACGGCGAGATGGTGCAGATCGGCAGCCGCCTGCTGGAATACCCCGAGGACGAGCTTGCCGCCGTCATTGCCCACGAGCTTTCGCACAATATCCTGCGCCACCGCGAGCGCCTGGAGGCGCAGGGGATTTCATTCGGGATGCTCGCCGGCTTCGGACGCAATGTCCGCTATTTCCGCCAGACCGAGCTCGAGGCCGATATCCTCTCGGTATCGCTGCTCGCCAACGCCGGATACGATCCCGCGGCGGCGGTGCGTTTCTGGCGCGATTTCGGACCGAAACATGCGGGCGGCATCCTGAGGAGCCGTTCGCATCCTTCCTGGCGCGACCGGATTCCCACGATCGAGCGGGCGATCGGGGAGGTGGGCGCCGCGCGTCCAGCCCGCCCCGCATTGCTCGCGAGCCGCAGCCGTCCGCTCGACGGTGACTGGCAGTCGCTCCTGGTGAAGCGTCCCTAGGCGGACGTTAAGCCCGCGTTAGCGGCCGCCCGACTTGGTCGTGCGGGCCCTTTCCCCGGCGACCACGAACGGCGAGGTCGTGTTCGCCTGGGGGTCGTAGTAGCGGTCGATCCGGTTGCGGATGCGCGACTGGACGCGGTTAGCGATCCGGTTCGAGATGCGGGACATCGGCTGGAGCGCCGGGAGCGTCTCCACAGGCGTCTGGCGCTGGCCGGCCCGGCCCACTGCGGATTCGGCGACACGCCCGGGCCTGTCGGTGGCAGTCGGCGTCGGCTGGGGCGGGGGCAGTTGCTCCAGATGCGGGGCTTCGTCCCCATTCTCCGGCGCTGCGCGATCCTGGCCGAGCGCAGGCGCTGCTGCCAGGAGGGCGAGCGTGGCGGCCAGGGTGCGGAGGGACGGGGTCATTGCGCCGGCACCACCTGCACCCGGTCGATCTGCCCGGACAGGCCCGCCGCTTCATCCGAGGTGCGCGCGATCAGGATCAGGGCCTGCACCGGGCAATCCGCCGGAACGGTGAACCGACCCGAGAACGCGCCGCCTGCTTCAGCGGAGTTCGGAACCGTCACGCGCCCGAACTCGCGCCCGCCGGTCTGGCAGACGAGCGTCCAGTAGGGCAGCGATTGCGCCGGTTGCGCGATGCCGCTGCTGTGTCCCTCGATCCGGTAGGTTCCGGGCGGGAACATCTGCATCTGCCGGAGCAGCGGGCCGCCCATGCCCGAGTCGGCCGCGAAGTCGAACACGTCGCCGCCTGCTCCGCGCTGGATCGAGGTGTCGATGCCACCGGCGCTGACAGGTGCCCAGTCGAAGGCGGTCGGCGCATCGCTCGCGAGGGCGAAATGCGGGTCGCGCGACTGGCGCCGGTCGGCGCCTCCGCGGATCGCGGCATAGTGACGCCAGGCCTCATCCGCGAACCCGTCGCCGATCAGCTCGTTGATTGCCGCGGCGTGGACCCGATCCGGCAGGGCGAGGCCGGCGCGGCGCAGGTCGAGAAACAGCGTCGAGGCAGCCTGCGGATCGGCGGGGTGCGCCGCGACATGGTTGATGAAGGGCTCGGCCCAGGGCGGCCTGGCGGCAAGCGTCTTCACCAGCTCGGCCCGCACCGGCGGATTGGCGCTGGCCGAGGTAAGGATCGGGAACAGCAGGTCCCAGCTTTGCCGCTTGGTGCGCAAGGCGATGTCGTAGTGGCGCAGGGCCCCGGGGATGTCGCCCCGGCCGACCGCCGCCTCGATCATCCAGAGCTGGGTCTGGAGATCGCGGCGCGACAGCTTCTCGGCATAGGTGAACAGCCGGCTGGCCGCTGCGCCGTCGCCGCGGAGCTGCGCGTTGATCCCCAGCGTGGCGGCGGCGGTCACGGCGGTCGCATCCTGACGCAGCGCCCGACGCGCCAGGCCGTCCGAGCGGCGGCGCTGGGCCTCGCCGGCCCCGGGGCCGGTGAGCGAGGCGGCCAACGCGGCGGTTATCCGCCCGTCCCATGGTGCCAGCCGATGCGCGAGGGTGGGGCGCTCCTGCGCCACCACCAGCGCGAGCGTGTGCGCGCCGCTGAAGCAGCCGGCGACCGCCGCCGCCGCCGCGAGCGCGCCGCGCATCGCCCATTCGCGGGGCGTGCGTCGCGGAAGGAAGCCGGGCGCCATCGCCGGTCAGCCCTTCGCCTTCGCCTCGTCGCGCCCGTAGCCATAGCCGTAGTTGTAGCCATAGCCGTAGCTCGCCTTGCGTGCCTCGAACTTGGTCAGCACCCCGCCGAAGATCCGCGTGTTGGCGCTGGCGAGGCGGCTAAGCGCGGTCTTCACCAGGCTGGCGCGGATGCTGTGCGATTCCACCGTATAGATCACGCCCTCGACGCGGCTTGCGATCAGCGGGGCGTCGGCCAGCCCCATGACCGGCGGGGAATCGATCACGACGTGATCGTACTCTTGCAATAGGCGCGCGATCAGCAGCGAGAGGCGGTCGCCTGTCAGCAACTCGGCGGCGTTCGGCGGGATCGGACCGGCCGACATCGCGGTGAAGCCGAACTCCTTCATCGGGAAGGTCAGCGAGGCGATGTCGTCCTGACCGGCGAGGAAATTGCTGAGGCCCCGGTCGTGGTCGACATTGCCGAGTTGGTGAACCGAGGGCGAGCGCATGTCGCCGTCGACCAGGATCACCCTGCGCTGTGCCCGGGCGAGCGTGGTGGCGAGGGCCAGCGCGGTGGTCGACTTGCCCTCGGTCGGCCGGGTCGAGGTGATCGCGAAGGACCGCGGCACGCCGTGCTCGGTGGTGAAGGCCAGGCTCGTCTGCACCGCGAGGTAGGCGTCGAACAGGTCCGACTTGCGATCGAGCAGCGCCTCCTTGGGCGTGCCGCCGTCGACCTTAGGCACCGTCCCCAGGAGCGGCAGGCCGAACCGGCGCTCGATGTCGCTCGGATCGGCGATCGCCTCGTCGATCTGCTCCAGGATGAAGGCGAGCAGGGCGCCGAGACCGAGACCCGCCAGCAACGCGATCAGCAGGTTGATGAACAGGCGCGGGCTCGACGGCTTTTGCGGGACGTCGGCGGGATCGACGACGGAGATGTTGTTGACGCCGACGCCGCCGGCGACCCCGATCTCCTTGAAGCGCTGGAGAAGCCCGTCGTAGAGCGCGCGGTTGGTGTCCACCTCCTGCTGGTAGATATTGTACTGGATGCTGCGGCGGCGGACATCGAGGAAATTGTGCTTGAGCTGGTCGACCTTGGTTTGCAGCCCCCGCTCGCGCGCGGTGGCCTCGCGATACTCGGCCGCAAGCGAGTTCGAGACGCGGCCTTCTTCGCGGCTGATCGAGCGGTCGAGTTGGTCGATCTGCGACTGGATCGCCTTGGCCGCGGGATATCCCGGCTCGAACTGGACCATCAGGCGCTGGTAATCGGCGGCGAGCTCCGCGCGGCGCTGGCGCAAGCCGTTGATCGCCTGATTGCGAAGCGCCTCGGTGGAGGCGCCGGCGCGGCCCACCTGCTCGTAACGCGCCTGCGCCTGGATGCGCGCGGCGGTCGCTTCGCCCAGTGCTGCGTTCAGGGTGGCAAGATCGTCGGCGACAATCGATCGCTCGGCGGTGGTCGTGCCATTGTTCGCCTGCGCCGGCAGGTTGATGATCTGCTGCTGCGATGCATAGGCGACGAGCTGGCGCTGCGATTCGTCGAGCCGCTCCTTCTGGAGCACCAGCTGGCGTTGCAGCAGATTCCGGCCATAGGAGGTCGCCTGGATCTTGCGCTCCAGGTTGATCTGGATGAAGTTTTCGGCCCAGGCATTGGCGACCCGCGCGGAAAAGCCAGCGTCGGGACTGGTGAAGCCGACGGCGACGAGCCGCGAAAGGCGGGTCGGGTTGACCGACAGGTTGTCGAGCAGGATTTCGCCGGCGATGCGCTGGCGTTGCGCCCGGCCGGCGGCTGGATAGCGTCCGTTGACTACCTGGAAGGCCGGGGCGTCGGTCGAATGGCCGAAACGCTCGTAGAACTTGGGATCGTCGATCAGCCGCAGTTGGTTGGCGACACGCTCCGCCAGCGAGCGGGAGCGCAGCAGGCCATACTGGGTCTGATAGAATTCCTGGTCCGCGACGCTCGTCTCGCGCTCGACGCCTTGGAACTCCGTGACCTGGCTCGATTCGCGCGAGATCTCGATCGTCGATGTCGCGGTGTATTTCGGGGTCGTCAGCAGCGTGCCGATGAGGCCCAGCAGCACGCAGGCGAGCGTCGCGCCGATGATGACGTAGCGCCAGCGCAGCGCGATGCGCAGATACTGACGGATCAACGGCAGCGAGTCGTTGTTTTCCGAAGGGGCAAGTGCGGAAGCCGGGGTCGACATTTCGTCAAACGATGCGGGGGGAAGGATGTTCATCAAGGCTCCGAACTATCGCAGGATCGCGATGAGGGGCGATGCGAGGAGGGGCGCCAGCGAGACGATGTCGCGGAACAGGCGGCGCTGCGGCGAATCGCCGACGACGATCACGTCGTTCGCGTAGATCGGGGGGTCGGCGTAGGCGCCTCGGCGGATGGCTCCGATGTTGTAGAGGCCGGCCATCTTCTGCCCCTCGACGGTCCGCAGGATGACCACGTCGTCCTGGCGGGCGAACTCCGTCAGGCCCTTGGCCGACGCGATCGTGCGCATCAGGGTCATCTGGTTCGTGACGGGGTAGAGGCCCGGCTCCACGACCTGGCCGTCGACCGTGACGACCTGGCTGACCGAGCTCTTGATGTTGACCGTCACCTCCGGGTTGCGGACGTAGCGCACCCGCAACGCCTGCTCTATCGCCTGGGCGAGCTCGTGTGCGGTCTTGCCGCTGGCGTCGACCGTCCCGGCCAGGGGCATCGCGATGCGGCCGCTCGCGTCGACCTGCACCTCGCGGCCGAGGTCGGGGATGTTGAAGACGTCGACCTGGATCGTATCGAGCGGGCCGATGAGCGCGGGCCGATCGGCCGCGGTAAGGTCCGCGCGGTTCGGGGGCGGCAGGGTCGAGCTGTCCTGGATGACGGTCAGCCGTTCGGTGGACACCAGCGGCTCGCGGCGGCCGCAAGCCGTCAAGGCGATCACCAGCAGAAGAATGGTGCAGGATTTATGCATAGGCTTCCGGGAGCTTTCATTCGATTGAAGAGTGGGAGCGGGACGGAAGAGGCGCGGCCGATGGGGCCGGCGCCCGCGCGGAGCCGCTCAGCCAGGCCGCGGCGATCACCATGACGGCCATGATCAGCGGCGTCCGTGCCGGGTAGTCGACGAGGCTGGCGAGGATCACGAGCAGCAGGATGGCGGAGCCGAGCCGAGGCAGGACGGCGTCGCCGCGCCATGCGCGGACGCTCGCCCAGGCCCACCAGCTCAACGCCGCCAGCAGCAGCAGCAGGCCGGGCAAGCCGGCGTCGAGCACGATCTCCAGGAAATCGTTGTGCGCATGATTGAAGTAGGTTGGCTTCAGCAGGTGGAACGGCTCGTGCATCCGGAATACGGGATCGAATCCGCCCAGGCCCGAGCCCCAGGGGAAATATTCGCGGACCATTGCCAGCACCGTCGGCAGGCCGCGGCCGCGCATGTCCTGCCCCGGGTCCGCCGCGAAGATCCGGTCGATCGACAGCGCGCGGTCGGCCGCCACGCTGATCAGGACGAAGATGCAGACGAGGCCCAGGACGCCGACGATCGAAGCCAGCGGGATCCAGCGGGCCCGGCTGCCGAGCCCGGCCGTGATCGCCCGGTGCGAGAGGACGAGCGCCAGGCCGAGCGCGAGGGCGCCGAGAAGCGCGCCGGCCCGCGATCCCGTGCTCAGGATCATCAGCAGGAACAGCAGGACGAGCCCGGTCGCCGTTACGCTGCGCCAGGCTTCCGGCCGCGCCTGCGTAAACGCCCAGGCAGAGGCCAGAAGGCAGCCGACCGCCAGCAGGAGCGCGAAGTGGTTGCGGTTGGCGAAAGTCCCGCTCGCCACTCCGACCGTTTCGTTGACCAGCGGATTGTCGATGCGGCCGGTGGAGAACTGGAGAAGGCCCGCCATCGTCGAGGCAACCACGACCGCGAGCAGCAGGGGCAGAAGCTGCGCCCGCCTTTCGGTGCTGAGGCCGGCGACGAGCCAGAGCGTCGTCGCCGGCACCACCAGCGAGGACAGTGCGTTCATTGCGGCGCCGGGGGACAGAGCCAAGGGGCGCCAGGCATTCCCCGCCGTCGCGGCTGTCAGGCTCGCCGCCATCGGTCCATGACCAGGCAGGGCCTGCCAGAGCGCGGGGGGCAGCGGCACGAGTTGCAACAGCACCAACAGGACACCTGCTCCCAGCAGCCAGACAACAGGTCGCATTTCATCCATTTTGGGGCGATCGCCGAACAGGGCGGCAACGATCAGGAGCAACCACGCCACGATGCGGACGACGACCTGACCCGAGACCTGAGCGCGCGAGGCCCCACCGGCAACCACCAACGCGCCCATCAACACCCACAGCAAAACGAACGGTAAAGCAGGCTTTATCATGCCTTTGAGGCGGGGGAGCTCATACATGTTGGCGCCGATCTGTGTGATTTACCGGGCGAGCCGATCTTGGGATGACGAGGGCAACGGCAGGTCGCCCGCTACCCCTGGA
>CALLNA010000004.1 GCA_938005655.1 uncultured Novosphingobium sp. | reverse complement strand
TGCAATTCATCCAGGGCGTGTTCGCCGGCATCAAGCCCGCCGTGGTCGCCATCGCGCTGTTCTCGTTCTGGGGCATCGTCACCCATGCCGATTTCCGCTGGGACATCCCCTTGCGCCGCAGCCGCCTCGGCCCGGCGTTCCGCGCGCTCGAGCATGTCTTCATCTCGCCGGGAACGCACCACAGCCATCACGGCTTCGGCAAGGACGGCGGCAACTACCGCAATTTCGGCGTGTTCCTGGCGATCTACGACTGGCTGTTCGGGACGCTGTTCATTCCCGAAGGCCGCCCCCGCCGCTACGGCCTGCCCGGCAAGGAGCCGCACTGGGCCGACGACGCCTTCTCTCCGCTCAACCTGAGCTGGCTGGTGAGACGGGCGAAGCCCGAGAGCGATGCGGCGGGCTGACTATTTGACGATGGTGCAGCAATCCGGCTGCGCCACACGGAGGACGGCGGATCGGCCCATCGGCTATTGCTCCCCGGTGGTCGATGCGACTACACCGGTCAGGCCAAACGGCAACGGGATTTCCGTGGGAACTTACGATTTCCTTATCCCTTGCAGGATTGGATTGACCAAACAAGGTACTCGCATGCTCCGCAGTTCCTCCCGTCACGTCCTGATCGGCCTGCTGCTGGCCGGCATGGTCTGCGAGACGCCCTCGCTCCTCGCCTCTCCGCCGCCCCGCCAGCCCGAGATCGGCGCGCGGTCGGCCCCGGTCCTCACGATCGGCGGCCTGCGCTTCCGCGATCTCGACCGCGACGGCAAGCTGACCCCCTATGAGGACTGGCGGCTTTCGCCCGACCGGCGGGCCGCCGATCTCGTCGCGCGGATGACGCTGGAGGAGAAGGCCGGAGCCATGATGCACCCGGTCATGGGCAAGCCCGACCAGATCACCCTCGGCCACGTGAACTCGGTCCTGAGCCGCTCCTCGCGCAAGCCGACCGAGCTGGCGGCCGAGAACAATGCATTCCAGGAAGTGGCGGCAGGCACCCGCCTCGGCATTCCCGTGACGATCAGCACCGATCCCCGCAACGGCTTCACCGCCACCTTCGGGATGAGCGTGGACGCCAAGGGCTTCTCGTCCTGGCCCGACGCCCTGGGGCTGGCCGCCACCCGCGATGCCGCGCTGGTCCGGAACTTCGCCGCCATCGCCGCGCGCGAGTATCGTGCCGTGGGCTTCACCATGGCGCTGTCGCCGCAGGCCGACATCGCCTCCGACCCGCGCTGGTCGCGCACCTCCGGGACCTTCGGGGACGATCCGCGCCTCGTCGGAGCGCTCGCCGCGGCCTATATCGAGGGGATGCAGGGCGGGAGCCGCGGGATCGCGCCGGGCGGCGTCGCGGCGGTGGTCAAGCATTTCGCCGGCTATGGCGCGATCAAGGACGGCTGGGACAGCCACAGCCGCTACGGCCGCTTCGCCACCTTCCCCGGGGGCCGCCTCGACCAGCACATCGCCGCCTTCCGCCCCTCCTTCCGGGCGAAGGTCGCCGGGGTCATGCCGATGTATTCGATCATCGACGCGCCCGGCCATCCGCCGGTCGCGGCGGGCTACGACAAGGTCCTGCTGACCGATATCCTGCGTCGGCGCGAGGGCTTTGGCGGCCTGGTGCTGTCCGATTGGTCGATCACCGAGAACTGCTCGGGCATCTGCCTGGGGGAGCCGATGACCGCAGGCTCGCGCGACGGGTTGATCGGCAAGCCGTGGGGCGTGGAGCACCTGACCCGCGCCGAGCGGGTCATCGCGACCGTCCAGGCCGGGGTCGACCAGATCGGCTACGACGCCTCGGGCGCGGCGATCGACGCCACCCCGATCGTCGAGGCGGTGAAGGCGGGGACCCTGCCCGAGGCGCGAGTGGACCTTGCCGTGCAACGCATCATGCGGATCAAGTTCGCGCTCGGCCTTTTCGAGAATCCCTATGTGGACGCCGCGCAGGCTGCGCAGGTCGTCGGCCAGGCCCCGTTCCGTGCCGCCGCGCTGGCTGCCCAGCAGCGTTCGCTGGTGCTGCTGGAGAACAAGGGCCACATCCTTCCGCTTCGCCCCGCCGGCAAGCGGGTCTTCCTGCACGGCATCGCGGCCGAGGCGGCGAGGCAGGCAGGCTTCACGGTCGTCGACCGGCTCGACGATGCCGATTTGGCGATCATCCGGGCGGTGACTCCCTGGCAGGTGGTCCATCCGAACTACCTGTTCGGGCGCATGCAGCACGAAGGCGACCTGGACTTCAAGCCGGACAACGCCGACCTCAAGGCGATCCGGGAAGCCTCGGCCAAGGTGCCGACGATCGTCACGGTCTATCTCGAACGGCCCGCGATCCTGACCGGGGTCCGCCCGCTCGCCACAGCGCTCATCGGCAATTTCGGCGCCAGCGACGAGGCGCTGCTGTCGCTGGTCAGCGGCCGGGTGCGACCACGCGGGAAGCTCCCGATGGAGCTGCCGTCATCGATGGCCGCGGCGAACGCGCAGCAGCCCGACGTGCCGCACGATTCCGCCGCCCCGCTCTATCGGAGCGGATATGGCCTGACCTTCTAGCGCTTCCTGCTCAGAACCACAGCCGCAGGCCGGCGACGAAGGAGACGCCGCCCGTATCCTCGCCAGCCTGGCGGGCGAGGCGGGCCGTGGCGCCGAACTTGCGCTCCCAGGCGAGACCGACATAGGGCGCCAGCTCGCGCTTCAGCTCGTAGCGCAGGCGCAGGCCGGCTTCGGCCTGGACGAGGCCCGCGCCCAGCCCCTCGGCGGGCATGGCCTGGGCCGAGAAGTTCGCCTCGACGCGCGGCTGGAGGATGAGCCGCTGGGTGATCCGCTGGTCGTAGGAGCCGCCGAGCCGGGCGAGGACCTGGCCCTTGTCCGAGAGGAAGACCGCGCCCTCGACCTCGAACCAGTAGGGCGCGAGCCCCTCGAAGCCGAGGACGGCATAGGTCCGCGCCGGGCGGGGGCCGAGGTCCTGGCGGAGGCCCGCCTGGAGGTTGAAGTAGGGGCCGATCGCGCGGCTGTAGAGCGCCTGGACCTCGGCCCGGTCGAGCCGGCCGCCGAAGGCGCCGGAGCCGGCGGACTTCACCGTCAGCCGGTGGATGTCACCACCGAACCAGGCCTCGGCGTCCCAGGCATAGGCGGTCTCGCCCGCGCGGGCGCGCAGCTCGGCGAGGTTCAGCGTGACCTGCGAGAGGGCCATGCCGCCGTGCTCGCGCTTCAGGCGGTCCCGCGCCGGGGCCATGGCCGCGCGGCCCCAGATGCGGTCGGCATAGTCGGCCGCGACCGGGGCGGGCGGCGGAGCATCGCCGACCGCCTCGCCCTGCGGCGACGCTTGCGGGGCAGGCACGGTACAATGCCCCATCGCCGCGTGCTCGGGGGAGCAGGTCGCATCCCCGCCCGGCGCGGAGGGCTCCATCGGCATTGCCATCCCGGGCATCGGCCCGTGATCCATGTCCTGGGCCGCCGCAGGAGCCGCGAGAGCGAGGAACGGGGCGGCGGCGAGGCCGGGAAGCCTCCTCATGCTGCGGCGCCCTCGGCGGGCCGCACGGCGACGACCTGCATCATCCCCGCGTGCATGTGATAGAGCAGGTGGCAGTGGAACGCCCAGTCGCCGACCGCATCGGTGGTGACGTCGAAGGTCACGGTGCCGCTGGGCTGCACCTGCACCGTATGCTTGCGCGGGGCATGGTCGCCATGGCCGGTGACGAGCTCGAAGAAATGGCCGTGCAGGTGGATGGGGTGGCCCATCATCGTGTCATTGACCAGGGTGACGCGAACCCGCTCGTCCTGGCGGAAGGGGATCGGCGCCTTCACCTCGTTGAGCTTCACCCCGTCGAAGGCCCACATGTAGCGCTCCATGTTCCCGGTCAGGTGGATACGCAGCGAGCGGCCCGGCGCGCGGGTGTCGGGGTTGCGCTCGACCGCGACGAGGTCGCGATAGGTCAGCACCTTGTGGCCCGCGTCCTCCAGCCCCTGGCCTGGCTCGCCGGTCCGGTCGACCGGCATGGGGGCGATCGTCTGGACGGCGGGCGTGTCCCTGACCTCCGGCGCGAGCGAGAGGTCGCGCATGGAATGGCGCATGCCCGCCATCCCGGCCATGCCGCCCATCCCCATGTCCTTCATGGTCGCGAGCGGACGGGGGCGCAGCGGCGGGACCGGGGCGGCCATGCCTGCGCGCGGGGCGAGGGTCGCGCGGGCCAGGCCCGAGCGGTCGATGCTCTCGGCGACGATGGTATAGGCGCGGTCCTCGGCCGGCTCGACGATGAGGTCGTAGGTCTCGGCCACGGCGATCTGCAATTCGTCCACCGCCACCGGGCGCACCGCCTGGCCGTCGGCCTGGACCACCGTCAGCGCGAGGCCCGGAATGCGGAAATCGAAGGCGGTCATGGCCGAGGCGTTGATCACGCGCAGCCGGACGCGCTCGCCCGGGCGGAACAGCGCCGTCCAGTTGTCCTGCGGCCCGTGGCCATTGACGAGGTAGGTATAGGCGGCGCCGGTCACGTCGGAAATATCGGTCGGGTCCATCCGCATCCGGCCCCAGGCGAGCCGGTCCCGGGCGGGCTGGTCGCGCCCGGCGAGCAGCCCGGCCAGGGTCTGCTGATCATGGTTGAAGTAGCCGCCCTGCTGCTTGAGCCGGGCGAAGATGCGGTGCGGATGGATCCGGCTGTGGTCGGAGAGGACCACCACGTGCTCGCGATCGGCGCGGATCGGGTCCTCGCCCGCGGGATCGATGACGATGGGGCCGTAGAGGCCGAGCTGCTCCTGCAAGCCCGAATGGCTGTGATACCAGTAGGTGCCCGACTGACGGATCGGGAATTCATAGACGAAGGTCGAGCGCGGGGCGATGCCGGGGAAGCTGACCCCGGGCACCCCGTCCATGTGGAACGGCAGGATCAGGCCGTGCCAGTGGATCGAGCTGTCCTCGTCGAGCGCGTTCTCGACGTGGAGGCGGACCTGCTGGCCCTCGCGCAGGCGGATCAGCGGCGCGGGGACCGTGCCGTTGACGCCGACGGCGTGGCTGCGGCGGCCGTCGACGGTCAAGGCCTGATGCGCGATCCGCAGGCGAATGTCCTCACCCGAGAGGCCGGGCAGCGGCCCGGCGAGGTCCGGCGAGACGCCTGCCGAAACCGCCTGGGCCCAGGCGGGCAGCCAGGCGGCGGCGGTACCCAGCGCCGCGCCGCGCAGCAGGCTGCGGCGGTCCAAAGCGCTCATCCCACCGCCATCCAGACCGCCATGGCGACCATCATCACGTTCTCGGTCAGGGAGACGAAGCCCAGCGGGACCTTGCTCGACCCGCCGACGCAGGCGCACTTGATGTCGCGCCGGTCGACATAGACCGCCTTGAAGACCGAGACCGCGCCGATCGTGCCGATGACCAGGGCGACCGCCACGGCGAGCCACCGGAAGACGCCCGCGATCATCAGGACGCCGGCCAGCCCTTCGGCGAAGGGATAGAGGTAGGCGTAGGGCACCCAGCGGCGGGCGAGCAGGTCATAGTTCAGGAACATGCCGGAGAAGCTCTCGATGTCCTGGAGCTTGAGCAGGGCGAGCACGCACATGCTGAAGGCGATGAACCATTCGAGGGCGCGCAGGGTGAAGGGCGTGCCGAGCATGGCCTGGCTGGCCGCCAGGGCCATCAGCGCGGTCATCGCGAACAGGGCGATCACCGGCACGTAGCTCGGCGCGTTAGCATCGCGCACCCGCTTGCCGAAGAAGCGGCGCAGGTCGTCGTAGCCGCCGACGCGCTGGCCGTCGATGAAGGCCTGGGGCGTGGTCTTGACGCCCTGCTCGGCCTTGAAGGCGTCGGTCTCCGCGCGGGTCGTCAGCCAGCGGTCGTCGACGCGATAGCCGCGCGAGCGGAGCAGGTGCCGGGCTTTCAGCCCGTAGGGGCAGATATGCTGGGCCATCACCATCCGGTAGAGGACCGCCGTCTTTTCGCCGTTCGCCATGGGACCTTGCCTTGTCTTGCTGTCGCGCGCGCCTTGCGCCTGCCTGATCCCAGGGCCTATACCCGCCGTACCATAGTACGGAGTCAAGAGGGTGAGCGGATTGACCATTTCGCGGCTGGCGAGCGCCGGGGGCGTGGGCGTCGAGACCGTCCGCTACTACCAGCGCCGCGGCCTCCTTGCCGAGCCGGCGCGGGGTGACGGGATCAGGCGCTATGCGACGGAGGACATCCAGCGGCTGCGCTTCATCCGCTCGGCCCAGACCGCCGGCTTCACCCTGGAGGAGATCGGCGAGCTGCTGGCGCTCGACGCGCTGAACGACCGGGCCAAGGCGCGCGAGATGGCGGCGGCGCGGATGGCGGCGCTGGACGTCAAGATCGCCGAGCTGCAAGCCGCCTGCGCCGCCCTCGCCCGCCTGACCAAGGCCTGCGCCGGATCGGACGAGGGCCCCTGCCCGATCCTGGCCGCGTTCGAGGCGCATTGAGGGGGCGGCGGGTTCCGGGGCTGGGTGGGCGGCCGCCCGCCGCAAAATCGCCGTTCCAAACCTGATCCGATTGCGGACCTTCCTCCCCCTTTCGTCACCCCGGACTTGATCCGGGGTCCCGCTTTCCTTTTCCAGCGTCGCGCACGAAAGAAGCGGGGCCCCGGATCAAGTCCGGGGCGACGAGGTCGTGGGATGGGGACGAGGTCGTGGGATGGGAAAGTCCCAACGGAAAACGGCCCGCTCCCAAGGGAACGGGCCGCGATCGGATAGATCGGAAAAATTGGGCGGGCGTCAGGCCGCCTCGGCCTGGTCGTCCGGATCGCGCAGCACGTAGCCGCGGCCCCAGACGGTCTCGATGTAGTTCTCGCCGCCGCAGGCGTGGGCCAGCTTCTTGCGCAGCTTGCAGATAAACACGTCGATGATCTTCAGCTCGGGCTCGTCCATGCCGCCGTAGAGGTGGTTGAGGA
>CALLNA010000003.1 GCA_938005655.1 uncultured Novosphingobium sp. | reverse complement strand
CTGCGCGACCTCGCACAAGGAAAGCGGGACCCCGGGTCAAGCCCGGGGTGACGAAAGGAGGTGGGGATTGGGATGGGGATGGGAATGTCCGCGCTACCCCGGAGCGGGGAGGAGCTTGAGGTAGCGCCTTGGGTTAGCGCGCTAGCCAAGCTCGGCCAGCGCCCGGGTCATCAGGGCGCTGCCGGCTTCCGATTCCTCCAGCATCCGGGCGACCTGGTCGGCGACGGACTGGAACTCGATGCTGCCGACCAGTTCCTCGCCCAGGGCGTCGGCGAGGAGGGTGCGGACGAAGGCGCGGCGCAGTTCGCGTTCGTCGATGCGGCCCGTTCGAACAAGCTCGCGCAGGGGCTGGAGCGGATCGCCGCCGCCCGCGCGCCGGGCGGCAGAGGCGCCGGCCGCGCCGGCCCGGCCGCGCTCGCCGAGGTGGCGGAGGCGGTCCTTGAGGAGGACGACCGCCTGCTCGACGCGGCCGACGCTGGTCACTGGCGGGTCTCGCCGGTGGCGCGCAGCAGGAGGGACGTGGCGGAGACCTCTGCCTCCTCCGTCGCCGGCTCCGCGCCGGGCTGCGCCGCCAGCAGCTCCTCGCACCGGGCGACGATCAGGGCCATGTCGTGGTTGAGCGGCGGGTTCTCGGCATTGGCGGCGATGCCTTCGCGCAGCGCGGCGATGCATTCGGCGAAGCGGTCGGCGATCAGGTGTTCGAGGCCGGTCACGAAATGCAGCAACCAGTGTTCCGCCGGCAGGGCGCGCAGCGGGCGCCAGGTCTCGCACGCGGCCTCCGCCTCGCCCGAGGTCAGCTCGAAGAAGCCGAGCTGGAAGCGGGCCAAGGCGAAGTCCGGCGCGATCTCGACCGCGCGGGCCAGCGCGTCGTGCGCCTCGACGAAGCGCTTGAGCCCGATCAGCAGCGAGCCCTTGAGGAAGTGCAGCCGCGGGTCGAGCGGATGGTCGGCCAGCGCCGCGTCGATCGCCGCC
This sequence comes from uncultured Novosphingobium sp., assembly GCA_938005655.1. Classification (GTDB taxonomy): domain Bacteria; phylum Pseudomonadota; class Alphaproteobacteria; order Sphingomonadales; family Sphingomonadaceae; genus Novosphingobium. Next base: position 18,930 of record CALLNA010000003.1, on the reverse strand, counting down.
ACGCCCTGTCCGCCGTCCTCCCCGGCCGCGGCGAGCAGACGCTGCATCACGGCCTCGTCACACAGGTTCTCTGGCGTCATCGGATCGACCTCATCGATTTGCGCAGCCGGGCGAGGGCCGCCTTGTGAAGCTGGGACACGCGCCCCTTCGACAGGCCCAGCATAGCCGCGATCTGCGCGAATAGCAGGTCGTGCTGGTAGTGGTGGCGCACGATCGAGCGCTCGGGCTCGGGCAATTGCTCGACCCGCTGGTGGAGCAGGGCGCGGGTCTCGCGCCAGGCGAGGCTGTCGAAGCCGTTTTCCGGCCGCCCGGCGAGATCGTTCGGCGCGGCGCGCTCCTCTATGTCGAGCATCAGCGCCAGGGCCAGCTCGGTGACGAGGTCGGCGAGCTGGCCGGTGGCGCTGCCTTTCGCGCCGGCGGCCGGGGCCAGCGAGGCCAGCCGCTCGCGCTCCAGCCGGCGCTTGAAGCGGAGCTGCGCGCTGCGCTCGTCGAGCGTGCCGAGGCCGTCGACCATCGAGCCGAGGATGCGCGCCCGGGCGAAGCCGAGGAAGGGCGCGCCGCGGCGGGGATCGTAGCGGTCGATCGCCTCCAGCAGGCCGCGGCAGGCGAGTTGCTCCAGGTCGTCGCGCATGTCCGGCGCGAGGTCGTGCCGCCGGGCGTGGCGGCGCGCCAGCGAGCGGGCGAAGCGATAGTAGCGGTCGAACAGGTTCTCGCGCAGCCGCCCCTGCCGGGTCGCGCCGAAGCGCCGCCACAGCGAGGCCTCGGCCCGCTCGGGCCGGACCAGGAGATCGAGGCCGGCGGGCGCGGCTCCCATGCCTCACCGAAAGCTGCCGACGACGCCGACGATGATCAGCGACCAACCGTCGATCAGGACGAACAGCAGCAGCTTGATCGGCAGCGAGATCGTGGTCGGCGGCACCATCATCATGCCGAGCGCGAGGAGGATCGCCGAGACCACCAGGTCGATCAGCAGGAACGGCAGGAGGATGACGAAGCCGATCGTGAAGGAGACGCGCAGCTCGTTGATGATGAAGGCGGGGACCAGCTTCATCAGCTCGACCTGATCGGGCCGGGCGGGGAGCGGCGCGCGGGAGATGCGGTAGATCGTCTCGATGTCGCGGTCCCGCGTCTGGGCCAGCATGAAGCGGCGCAGCGGCGCGGCGCCCCGCTCCATCGCCGTATCGAGCGTGATCCGGTCGGCGAGGTAGGGCTGCACCGCCTCGCGGTGGAGCTGGGTCGCGGTCGCGCCCATCGAGAACATGGTCAGGAACAGGGCAAGGCTGACCAGCACCGAATTGGGCGGCGTCTCCGGCATCCCGAAGGCATGGCGGACCATGGCGAGGACGATCACGATCCGGGTGAAGCTGGTCATGGCGATGATCAGCGTCGGCAGCAGGGCGAGGACGACGAGGATCATCGCCGTGCGCGTGACGTCGGTCGAGACGGCCGCGCCCGAGGCAGCGGCCTGGGCCACCGTGGGAGCGGCGACCAAGGCAAGGGCGGCCAGCCGGGCCGCGGCGCGCAGGACGCTCATCCGGGCGTCTCCCCCGCGTCGGGCTCCGCCGCGGTTCTGGCGAGGACGCGCAGGACGCCGGCCCCGCAGGCCAGCAGGTAGTCGCGCCCGTCGCAGCGGACGAGGCAGACGTCGGCATGGGGCGAGACGCGGCGCGATTCGAGCACGGCGATCCGGCTCGCGCCGTGCAACCGCGCCAGCCCGCGCCATCTAATCGGGCCACGCGAAGCGCTGCGCCGGGAGATCAGCAGGGCCAGCGCCACGGCCGCGCCCAGGCACAGCACGAGCGCGGCGGCGATGCGGACCAGCGAGATCTCCGGCCCGGCCGCGCCGCCCAGCCGCTGCGCGTGAACCGGCAGCGGCGCCGCCAGGATCGCGCCCGCGGCGAGGAGGCGGCCCCCGCGCATCAGCTATGGGCGACGGACTGGATGCGGACCGCGAAGTTGTCGCCGACCGAGACCAGCTCGCCATAGGCGACGACCGCGCCGTTGAGCCGCAGCTCGACCGCGTCGCCGAGCAGGCGGTCGAGCGTGAAGGTGTCCCCTTCGGCGAGGCGGTTCAGGTCCCCGACCCGTACCTCGGCCACGCCGAGGATCGCCTCGATGGTGACGGGCAGGTTGTCGATGATGCTGCGGCTGACGCCGTCGGCTGTCCTGATCATATCAGTGCGGAACCCCGTTGAGCTATGGAAAGTCGATGCCCTGGGCGATCCGCACCACGACGTCCTCGCCGTCGCGGACCACCCGGGCCGTGCCGCTCGCGGCCGGCTCGCCCGCGACGACCAGCGGCAGGGCGTCGGTCAGAAAGCGATCGAAGGCGACGAGGTCGCCCGCGCCCAGCCCGGCCAGCTCGCCGGCCGAGAGCGCGGCACTGCCGAGATGGCAGCCGATCCGCACCGGCTCCGGCGCGAGGGCCTCGGCGAGCCGGGCGAGGACGGGCCGCCGCCCCTGCCCCGCCGCCGCCTTGCGCAGGGCCACCTGGGCGGACGCGCCGAGCGAGAGGAGCACGGCCCAGTCATGGTCCCCGAGGCAGGCGCGCAGGACGAGGTTGGCGGCGGGCGGCGCACCCGCGGGGTCGAGCAGGTCCCCGCCCGCCGTCTCGCTCGCCGCCCCGCCCGACGCCACCTCCAGCCGCGCGCCGAGATCGGCGAGCGCCGCCCCGGCGAGCCGTTCGAGCACGGCCCGGTCCGCCGGATCGTCGCCCTCCGCCTCACCGCCGACCAGCGCCAGGCCGAGCCGGGCCAGCGCCGCGGGCGCCATGCCCGCCGCCGCTCCAGCCGCGCCGGTCCAGCGCAGGTCGCGGTCGCTGCGACCCGGATGCGGCTTGACCCGCACGGCCCCCGGTGCGGCGAACCACGTCGCGGCCCAGGGCGCGAGGAACACCGCCACGGCGCGCTCGACGTCGCCGTCGCGCGGCGGCGGGAGCCAGGGAAGCGCCGCGCCGCTCATCCCTGCCCGCGAATCCCGAAGAGCTGCTGGATCATGTCGTTGGACACGCTGATGATCTGGGAGCTGGCCTGGTAGCCGCGCTGGATCAGGATCAGTTCGCCGAACTCCTTCGAGAGGTCGACGTTGGAGGCCTCGAGCCGCTGCGACTTGACCAGCCCGACGCGCGGATCGGCGCTGGCCAGCAGCTCGACCTGGGCATTGCCCTCCGCGGTGAACAGGCCGCTGCTCTCCTGGACCAGGGCCTGGGTGTCGCGGAACGCGGCCAGGGCCACGGCGCCGAGCTGCCGCTTCTCGTCGTTGGAATAGCCGATCTCCAGCTCGCCCTCGGCATTGACCGCGAGGGTCGTGATCGTGCCCACGGCGTGGCCGTCGACCGAGGCGGTCCGCAGGGTCGAGACCGTGCCCGAGGAGAACGACTTGACGTTGGCGGAGAAGTCGAACTCCACCGACAGGCCGTGGTCCGCGTCGGCGAAGGTCAGCCTGGCGGTCTCGGCCGTGGGGTCGCCGTTGGCGAAGCGCAGCACCTGCTCGCCGATCGCCGTGCCCTTGTCGTCGGTGACGGCGACCTTCCAGTCGTTGGTGTTCTCGGTCCGGGTGAAGGCGAGCTGCCAGACGTGCTTCTCCCCGCCCGCGTCGTAGACCGCGACGTCGTTGATCGCGTAGGTCGTCGCGGTCGAGGAGAGGTTGTCGGCGAAGACCACCCGGGTCGTCACGGCCGGGGCATCGGTCCGCCACGGATCGACCGAGACCGGCACCGCCCGGCCCGCGCCGTCGAGCACGCCGAGCCGCCATTCGGTGCCGCTCAGCGTGACGTAGCCGTCCTTGTCGATGTCGAAGCTGCCGGTGCGGGTATAGCGGACGTCCTTGCCCTTGAGCAGGACCAGCAGCCCGGTCCCGTCGATGGCGAGGTCGAGGTCGCGGCCGGTCTGGCGCAGCTCGCCCGCCTTCATGTCGAGCATGGTGGCGTCGAGGCTGACCCCGCCGCCCGACCCCGCCGCGCCGTCGCGCAGGCCGAGCCCGCCGGTGTCGCGCGTCGACTGGAGGTTGGAGAAGGAGACCGCCGACGACTTGAACCCGGTCGAATTGAGGTTCGAGACGTTGTTGCTGACCTTCTGCAACCCTTCCGAATAGGCCTGCAAGCCGCTGAGGCCCACGTATATCGCACCGAACATGTCAGCTTCCCTCCCTGACCTGGCTGACCAGGGCCAGCGACAGGCCGCTGATCGTCTGGCCCTGCGCCGTCTCGATCGTCAGCTTCACCGCGCCGTCCTGGAGCGAGACCGCCTTGACCTTACCGACCAGAGTCGTGCTGCCCGCGGCGATGTCGACCTGGCGGCCGAGCAGCGAGGTCGCCTGCGACGTGGCCTGGGCCGAGACCAGCTCCTCCAGCCGCTCGCCCATCGTCTGGCCCTGCTGGATCTGCGAGAACTGGGCGAGCTGCGAGACGAACTCGAAGTTGTCCATCGGCTTCAGCGGGTCTTGATAGGTGAGCTGGGTCAGGACGATCTTGAGCAGCGCTTCGAAGCCGAGGCCGAAGGCGCTGCTGGCCGCCTGGGCGGTCGATCCGGCGGATGGGGTCCCCACCCCCGTCACCGCATCGGCGGCGGCTATTCCCATCACCGGCATGAACCGCTCCTCCGTATCCCGCCATCGAGCCGCAGCTCGGCCAGCTCCCCGCCCGCGTCGCGAACCGCCACGGCGAGGGCCTGCTCGATCTCGGCGGCGTCGCCGGCCCGCGCCGCGCCGATCCGGGCCGCGACCCGGATGCCCTGCGCGGCGCGGACCACGACGTTGACAGGCGCGAACTGCGCCACGACCTGCCTGCGCAGTTGCTCGCCGCGCCGCGCCTCCGGGCGGAGGACCGGCGCGGCCGCCTCGCGCGCCCGGCCTTGCGGCGCGCGCTCCGGCGCGACCGGCCCGCTCGGACCCTTTCCTGTTGCAGCCGCATCGCCCGGCGCGCTGGAGGACGCCTCGGGCGCGGCTTCGGCCAGCACCGCCGCAGGCGACCGCGCGCCGCGCACGACAAGCGCCGCGTCCGGATCATCGAGCAGAGCGGCCCGCGCATCACCCGAGACCTCCATATCATCGGCAGCGGTTGTGGAAGCGGAAGGCTCCCGCTCCGCCTCGGGCAGCGGCGGGGCGGCCGGATCGTGATCCCAGGCGACCGCCCGGCCGAAAAGGCCGCCCCGGTCGAAAGCGGTCGCGAGCGGCGCCGAACCCGAGAGGCGCGCCGCTCCGTCCACCTGCGGATCGGTCAGCGCCGCGCGCTCGTGCAGCGTCCGGCCGAAGCCGCGCGATTCCGTCCGAGGCTCGGCGGCCGGAGCCTCCGGCCGGCGCCCACCCGTCGCCTGTCGGGCCGTGGTGGCGACCTGTCCCACGGTCATGCCCGCCTCCGACGAATGAAGGCGTCCTCGGCCTCGCGCGCGGCCTGCTCCTCCCGCGCGCGGTCGTGGTCGCGCCGGGCGGCGCGGCCGACCATGCGCGCGCCTTCGAGCCGCGCGTCGGCACGAGCCAGCCCTTCCACCGCCTCGGCACAGCGCTGATGCGCGATCTTCTCGTCGAGGAGCGCCGCCTTGCGCCGGGCCTCGGCGCGGACCACCTCGGCGCCGGCCAGCCCGAACAGGCCCGGATCGGGCCGGCGGCGCGCCAGGGCCGCGTTCCATCCCCCGAGCGCCGCGCCGAGATCGTCTGCCGCGGCGCCAGCCGTCCGCTCCGCCGCGTCCAACGCCCGGCGGGTCGCGGCGAGATCGAGGCGGGCCGCATCGCGCAGCGCCTCGCGCAGCCGCTCGACGGCCCGCGCCTGGGCGAGGAGCGCCGCCGCCACGTCAGGCGCTCCGCCCGGCGAGGCGGAGCAGCGCCCGGCGGGTCGCGGCCAGGTCCTCGCAGGCGTCGGAGGGCTGGCGCAGGAACTCGGCCAGCGCGCCGCGCGCCGCCACGGCGGCGTCCAGCTCCGGATCGCCGCCGCTCTTGTACATGCCGCTCTCGATCAGGATGCGCGCTTCCTCGTAGCGCGCGAGGTGGGCGCGGACGACGCGCGCCGCCGCGACGTGATCGCCATCGATGAGCCGGTCGAACAGGCGGCTGATGCTCCGGCCCACGTCCATCGCCGGGAAATGGCCTGCCTGGGCCAGCCGCCGCGACAGCACGACATGGCCGTCGAGCAGGCTTTTCATCACTTCGACGATCGGATCATCGACCTCGTCGTTCTCGCTGAGCACGGTGAAGACCGCCGTGATCGAGCCCCCGCCGCGCACGGCCCCGCAGCGCTCGACCACGCGCGGCAGCTCCCGCAGCACGTTGGGCGTATAGGCGCGCACCGTGGGCGGTTCCCCGGCGGCAAGGCCGATCTCACGCAGGGCCATGGCGAAGCGGGTGATCGAATCGACGATCAGCAGGACATGCTCGCCCGCGTCGCGCCAGTATTCGGCCTGGGTCAGCGCGGTCTCCACGGCCTGGACGCGCATCGGCGCGCTCTCGTCAGAGGTCGCGGCGACGAGTGTCGCCCGCTCCCGCCGGCCCGCCGCGCCAATGTCGCGCCACAGCGCCTCCACCTCGCGCCCGCGCTCGCCGACCTGGCAGACGACGACGCGGGCGCAGTCCACCTGGCGGACGAGCTGCTCGACCAGCCAGGTCTTGCCGACGCCGCTGGCGGCGAAGACCCCGATCCGCTGGCCCCGGCCCAGGGTGACGAGCCCGTCGATCGCCCGGATGCCCGTGGCGAGCGCCGCAGCAGGCGAGACCCGGTCGAGGATCTGCGGCAGGTGCGAGCGATAGGCCGCCGCCCGTACCGCCGGGCCGCCGTCGAGCGGCTGTCCCAGGGCATCCACCGCGCGCCCGGCCAGCGCCGCGCCGGCCACGGCCACGCCGCCGGCCGCCCCGTGAACCGATATGACCGGATCGCCGACGCCCACGCCCTCGACCGCGCCGAACGGCACCAGCCTGACCGATGTTTCTGCCACCGCGACGACCTGCGCCCGCAGGGCAGTGTGGCGGCTCCGGCTGCCGATCTCGCAATGCGCGCCGACGATCGCCGCCGGGCCGTCCGCCTCGATCTCGCCCGAGGTCACGCGCGTCACCCGGCCGAGCGCCGGGAACGGCTCACAGCGGTCGAGGCGGGAGAGCAGCGCGGTGTCAGTCATCGGCCTCGCCCCCCGCATCGAGGATGGCGAGCAGGTGCGCCGCGCCCGCCGCGGGATCGACCGCGACCGCGCCCAGGCGCAGCCCGATCCGCGCGGTACCCGGCCTGAGCGCGGGATCGCAGGCGATCTCGACCTTCGCGGGAAAGCGCTCGCGCAATTGCCGCAGCGCGTCCTCGGAAACCTCACCGGCGGAAAGGTGCAGGCCGACCACCGCCTGGGCGTCGAGCCGGTCGAGCCGCCGCTCGATCACCCGCAGCAACCAGTCCCGCTCCACCTCGCGCACCTGCACCAGCCGGGCCAGCGCATTGTGCGCGAGGCGCGGCGCGAGATCGCGCGCCGCCGTGGTCAGCCCCATCTCCAGGGAGGCGACGGCGGCGGTCAAGGCGGCGGTCAGGGCCTCCACCCGGCGCGCATCGTCCTGCCGGAATTCGCGCGCAGCGGCCTGGCGCGCTTCGGTGCGGGCGGCTTCCAGCTCGCTCTCCCAGCGGCCCTCCACGGCCTGCAACTGCCGCCGCAGGTCGGCGCATTCCGCGGTGAGGCTGGCGATCTCCAGATCGCGCTCGTCCGGCTCGGCGACCGGCTCGGGCCGCGCCGGGCGGGCAAGCCCCAGGCTCGCCTCCCGCGCCGTGCCGCTCGACCGCTTGTAGAGGACCGCGCTCACGCCCCGGCCCCCCGCGCGCGGGCGACGCGGCCCGCCAGCCGCGCCCGGAGCGGCTCCCGGTGGGGCGGATCGTCCCGGCCCGCCTCGCTCTCCTGCCCGCCCTGGCGGACGGCGGCGAGCAGCCCATCGGCGGCGCAGCGGGTCAGGCCGTGCGCCTCGCCCGCTGCGCAGCGGCGGACCAGGCCGGACAGCATGGGCGACAAGGCGAGGTCCTCCTCCGGGGCGAGCAGGGGCCGCAGTTGCGCGCACTCGGCTTCGCTCAAGCCCGAGAGAACGAAGTCGCGGTCCGCCTGGGGCATCGTCCGGAGCAGGCCCACGAGGTCGGCCAGCACGGGATCGACCGCACTCACGCCGCCGCCTCGGGCATGGCGGCCAGCCGCTCGCGAAGCTGCCGGGTGAACGATTGCAAGCCCACTCGGCCGCGCTCTCGGCGCCGCCGGTCGCTCCAGATCGCCAGGGCGAGCGCCCCGAGCGCCAGGGGCAGCGCCAGCCACCAGGCCGAGGGAGCGCCGCCCTCGATCGCGCCGGTCGCGCCGCGGGTGCTCTGCGCCACGACCTTGTCCGGCGCGGGCGGCGGCGCGGCCGGGAGCGAGGCGGGCGCGATGGCATCGCCCACGGTGAAGGCGACGTCGGCCAGTTGCGCGCCCGCGCCGATGCTACCGCCGATCGCCTGCATCACCTTGTCCTGCACGGCCCCGTCGAGCGCCGCGGGCGTGGTTACGAGCACCCGCACGGCATCCTCGGCGGGCTTTCCGGCGTCGGGAGCGGCGGGCTTCTCCTCGCCGCCGCCGCGCGCGGGCGCGCCGGAGACTTGCAGGCTGACCGTGATGCCGAACCGCCGGTCGGGATAGGCGCGTTGCAGCGCGGCGAGGACGTTCGCGCGATAGAGCTGGAGCCGGGCCTCGCTCGACGTCAGCGGCGGGGCTTCCGCGGCCCCGACCGGGCTGACGACCTTGCCGGTCTCGTCGAGCACGGCGACGGCTTCGGGCGTCAGGTCGGGCACGGCCCCGGCGACCAGCCGCTGGATGCCGCCGACCCGGCTTTCGGTCAGCGCGGTCCCCGGCTTGAGCACCAGCGCGACCGAGGCCTTGGGCGCGGCCTGCTCGTCGCGGAACAGGCTGCGCTCGGCCATGCCGAGGTGCACCCGCACCGACTGGATGCCGTCGAGCATCAGGATGGTCCGGGCCAGCTCGCCCTGCATCGCCCGCTGGTAATTGATCTTCTGGGCGAACTCGGTCAGCCCCATGTCGGACTGGTTGAACAGCTCGAAGCCGACCTGGCCGCGCATCGGCAGCTCCGACCCGACCAGCTCGATCCGCGCCTTGTCGGCCTGGTCGCCCGGGACGAGGATCGTGGTCCCGCCATGGGCCAGGCGGTAGGGGATCTTCTTCGCGTCGAGGACCTTGACCACGTCGGCGGCGTCCTCGGGCGGCAGCCCGCGCAGGACCGGATCGTAGGCCGTCCGCAGCCCGAACCAGTAGGCGAGGAAGGCGGCCGCCAGCACCGCCACGGCGGCCAGGCCAAGGCGCAGCGGCGTGATCGCCGGGGCGGAAGCGGGTCCGCCGGTCTCGGGATCGTCGAGCGCCATGCTAGACCTGCATCGTCATGAATTCGCGGTAGGTCTCGATCAGGCGGGTACGGATCTGGGTGGCCAGCTCGACCGCCAGCCGCGCCTGCTCCAGCGCCAGCGTCACCTGGTGGACCGGCACGGCCTGCCCCTCCGCGAAGGCCCGGACCAGCGCGTCGGCCTGGCCGACCCTGGCGTCGACCTGCTTGAGCCCGGCGGTCAGCAGGTCGGTAAACGAGGCGCCGGCCGGAGCCGCCGGGGCGACGCCACCGAGGGCGCTCGACAGCAGGCCCGTGACGTTGCCGATGGGGAGCAGGCCGGCCATCACCGCTTCCCGATCTCGAGCGCGCGCATGTTCATCTGCTGCGCGAGGGCCAGGGCGGTGAGATTTCCCTCATAGACCCGCGCGGTCTTGACCAGCAGCGCCATCTCCGCCGCGTGGTCGACCGCCGGATAGGCGACGTAGCCCGTCGCGTCGGCATCGGGATGGCTGGGGTCCCGGACCCGCCGCGCCTGCCCCGCCGCGACCTCGACGCCGAGGACCTTGTCCCCGCCGGGCTCCGCCGCGCCGTCCTGCCGCAGGAGGGCGGGGAACCCGCGCTCCGGCCCCGAGACGAGCCGCAGCGGGCGGTAAGTCCCGCCGCCGGCCACGCGCGAGGTGTTCTCGTTGGCGAGGTTCTGCGCGATGACCTGCATCCGCTGCCATTCGACGTCGAGCGCCGAGCGGCTGATCGCAACCGGGTCCACGCCCATCACTGGCCTCCGATCGTCGCTTGCTGGATCGAGAAGCGGCGGCCGAGCAGGTCGACCAGCGCAGCGTAGCGCGAGGCGGTCTGCGCCGCGTCCGCCAGCATCAGGTCCATCCGCCGCTCGTCACCGGGCGCGAAGGCCTCGCCCGCCTGGTAATCGAGCTTGAGCCGGGCCACGGCATCCTCGCCGCGCCGGGCCGCCGCCTGCAGGGCCTGCTCGAACTCGACCCTGGTCGCGCGGAAATTCGGCGAGGCGGCATTGGCGAGGTTGCCGGCGATCGCCGCCATGCGCATGGCCAGGCCGTCGAGCGCCTTGGCGGCGACGGCCATGGCCAGGGGTTGCCCGCTCATCGTTGGTTCTCCTCGGGAGTTTTCGGGGCGGGCGCCGTGAACACCTTGCCCGCGTCGTCGCGCACGAACAGCCAGCGGCCGGACGCTCCGGCCTGGAGCGCCGTGACCTCGCGCGCCACCGTGATCGGGCCGATGCGCGCCGCCACGGCCAGGCGCTCCCCGGGCAGCACGCGCGGCCGCTCGGGCAGGAAGACCCGGCCCAGCTCGTCGCCCGGCGCGAGGTCGACCGCGGCCCGCGCCACCCGGGCGGCGCGGTCGTAGCGCAGGCGGCGCGGCGGCCCGTCCGGCGAGCAGGGCGCCGCGGTCGTCAGCGCGGGATCGACCACCTCGCCCGCGCGCGCCGGGGCGGCCATGACCCGGCAGGCCGGAAGGGTCTCCGCCTCCAACGCGGCGGCGGCAAGGGCCACGGGCAGCATCACCGGCGCAGCCCGTTGGCGATGCCGTAAAGCTCGTCCGCCGCGCGCACGACCTGGGCGTTCGCCGCATAGGCGCGCTGCGAGATCAGCAGGCTGACCATCTCGGTATTGAGATCCACGTTGGACCGTTCGAGCGAGGCCTGGACCAGCGAGCCCAGCCCCTCCTCGCCCGGTCCGGCCTCGGTCAGGGCGCCGTCCTCGGCCAGGGCGAAGACCCCGCCGTCGAGCCGTTCGAGCTGCGCGAAGTCGGCCGTCTTCACCAGGTTGATCTGGCCGATCTGGGTCTCGCCCTGCGGCTCGGGCAGGCTGGCATAGACCTTGCCGTCACGGTCGATGCGGAAGCCGGTCGCCTCGGCAGGCAGATTGATCCCCGCCTTGAGGGCATAGCCGCCCGAGGTCGCCAAGGTCCCGTCCTCCAGCACCCGCAGCGAGCCGCCGCGCCAGAGCAGGATGCGCCCGGCCGGCCCCATCAGCTCGATGAAGCCGAGGCCGTCGATCGCGAGGTCTCGCGCATTGCCGGTCGGCTCGATCGGGCCCTGCCGGTCCACCACCGGCCAGGCCCGCCATTCGACGCCGGCCGCCGCATCGCGCCGCGCGAGGTCCGCCGGGAACGCCTCGGCATCCGCCGAGCCGCTGCCGACCAGCTCGGAGAAACGCAGTTCGGAGCGCTTGAAGGTCGGCGTGTTTATGTTCGAGATGTTGTTGGCAATCGTGTCGAGCGAGCGCTGCTGCGCCTGCATCCCGACCGCGGCGATCTCCAGCGCGCCGCTCATCGCCCGACCTCGCCGAGCTTCGTCGCCACCCGGCCCATCAGGTCATCATAGACCTGGAAGACCCGGGCCCCGGTTTCCGCCATCCGCGCGGCGCGGGTCATCTCGACCATCTCGGTGCCGAGGTCGACGTCGGAGGGGATCGTCATGCCCTGATGGAGCGCGGCCCCGTCCGCCTCCGCAGGCAGCAGCCCGGCCTCGGCCGACAGCCCCAGCCCGTCCGGATCGGACAGATCGAGCGCGAAGGCGCCGATCCGCGCCTCGGCCTGACCCTCGACCAGCAGGGTGCCGTCCTTGAGCAGGACCGGCGCGGCGCCGCTCACCACCAGGTCCCCGCCGCCCGCGGCTTGCAGGACCCGGCCCGCCGCATCGGCGATCCGGCCGTCCGCCGCGCGGTGGAACTGCCCGGAGAAGGCGGGCGTCAGGCGGTCGCCCTCGCGCAGCAGCAGGGCGCCGCCGCCGGTGATCGCGATGTCGAGCGGGTTGCCCGTGACCTTCAGTGCTGCATTGGCCGCCGCGGCGCCCTGGCGGGCCGAGACGACGGGCAGGGCCTGCCGCCCGTCCATGACCTGCTGGAATATCCTGCGGCTGCGAAAGCCGGGTGTGCCGATATTGCTGACATTGTTCGCGACAACTTCGAGTCTGCCCTGCGATGCCGCCAGCATACTTGCCGCCAGATCAGATAATCCAGCCATTCCCCCGCCCTCACAGCCAATTCCATCGGTCTGCAATTCGATACCTGCAAAGATATTCGGGCAGTATCGGTTTTCGATCCAATTTGGAGCCAACTCTTAACTTCATCCTATAGTGCGACGATTGTGTTTGGACGTAGAATTGTCGCCGATATTCGGGAGGGAACCAGCCGATGCGGCCACAAGGCGCTTGCAGATACATCCTGGCGGCCGTCGCGGCCTGGTGCGCCGTGCCGGCCTCGGCCGACGACCTCTATGCGGCCGGCCGGACCCGGTCGCTGGCCAGCGACCAGCGCGCCTCGCAGGCGGGCGACATCGTCACTATCGTCGTCGTCCAGACGGCCGAATCGAGCTCGGTCATGCAGAACGGCACGCGCCGCGCCACCTCGCTCAACGGCCATTTCGGAGCGGGTTCGATCAACGAGAGCGGCGACCTCTCGCTCGGCAGCGCCTTCGACGGCAAGGGCGAGGTGCGCCGCTCCGAACGCTTCGTCACCCAGATGTCGGCCAGCATCACCGGCCTGCTGCCCAACGGCGACTATGCGATCGACGGCAAGCAGACGCTGTTCATCAATGGCGAGACGACCGTGGTGGAGGTGCGCGGCCGCATCCGCCCGAGCGACATCGACGCCGACAACCGCGTCCCCTCCAACCGCATCGCCGACGCGCAGATCCGCTACAACGGCAAGGGCTTCGTCTCGCGCAGCGCCAAGCCGGGGCTGGTCCATCGCCTGTTCGGCCTGCTGGGGCTGAGCTGATGGCCCGCCGGCTCGCGGCCGCGTTCGCCGCCCTGCTCGCCCTGTTCCTCGCCGCGACCGCGACCGCCCGGGCCGGCGAGGTTCCGCTGCGCGCGCTCGGCCGGTTCGACGGCTGGCGCGAGAACGCGCTGGTCGGCTACGGGCTGGTGACGGGCCTGTCCGGCTCGGGCGACTCGCGCAGCAGCGCGGTCACGCGCCAGGCGCTGCGCAACGTGCTGTCGCGGCTCGGCACCACCGTCTCGGAGACGGACATCAGCAGCCGCAACGTCGCGGTGGTGGTCGTCACCGCCATGCTGCCCGCCTCGGCCAATGTCGGCGACCGGATCGACGTCACCGTCTCCTCGGTCGGCGACGCGCGCAGCATCGCCGGGGGGACCCTGCTGATGACGGCGCTGTCGGGTCCGGACCAGCAGGTCTATGCCCTGGCCCAGGGCCCGCTGGTGGTCGGCGGCTACCAGTTCGACGCCCAGCTCAACCTCGCCCAGCGCAACCATCCGACCACGGGGCGCATCGTGCTCGGCGCATCGGTCGAGCGGCCGGTCGACGCCAGGCTGCTCGACGGGCGGGGCGGGATCGCCTTCCTCCTCGCCGAGCCGGACTTCGGCACGGCCCGCAACATCGCGGCAGCCGTCAACCAGCGCTTCGGGCCGGGCGTGGCCCTGGTCGAGAACGCCGACCGCGTGCGGATCGCCGCCCCGGCCGACGCCCGCGCCCTGGCCGAGTTCATCTCCTCGGTGCAGGACCTCACGGTCCAGCCCGGCCGCCAGTACCGCGTCGTCGTCAACGAGCGGACGGGCACGGTGGTGGCCGGCGGCGACGTGACGATCTCGCCGGTCGTGATCTCGCAGGGCGACCTGCGGGTGACGGTCCAGACCCGCAACGAAGGCTCCCAGCCGATGTTCTTCTCGGGCCTCGCGGGCGACGTCGGCAGCCTGGTGATCTCGAACACCCGGCTCGACGTCGAGGAAGGCCGCAACGACGCGACCGTCCGCTTCGGCTCGACCACGATCGGCGACCTCGTCCAGGGGCTCTCCTCGCTCCACGTCGACACCCGGCGGATCATCAGCATCCTCCAGGCGCTCAAGTCGGCGGGCGCGCTCCACGCCGAGATCGTGGTGCAATAGCCCCGAAGCCTGCGCCTCCGCCCGGGCCGGGCCGGGCCGGGCAAAAAATTTCCCATGGCCTGAACCGTTTTCCGGGCCGCCGTCGCCTTTGTCCTCCGAAGCGCATTCGCAGCAGGAGGGAAACATGGGCCTGAGGATCACCAACCCCGGCACGATCGGCACGCTGGCCAGGTTCGGCGCGTCGTCGCTGGCGATCGCCGCGCTCGGCGCCGGGGCCCAGGCCAGCCTGGCCGCCGAAGCGGGTCCGGCCACGCAATACTGGGACGGGGCCAACACGACGCCGGGCGGCGTCGCCAACGGGCGCGGGGGCACGGCCACCTGGGACACCACGACCACCAACTGGACCGATCAGGCAGGCGCCGCCAACGCCCCCTGGGCCGGCGGCATCGCGGTCTTCGGCCCCTGCCCCAACGATCAATGCGTCACGCAATCGGGCAGCGGCACGGTAACGAGCGCCTTCTACAAGGTCACGATCGCGCCGGCAGGCATCACCGCAGGGGGGCTGCGCACGCAGGAGACCTCGCCGACCATCAACGGCGGCCCGTTGGCGCTGACCGGCGGGGCGCGGATCGACGTGATCCAGGCCGGCGCGACGACGCGGACGCTGAACATCGATTCCAACATCACCGCGGCGGGCGACCTGATCAAGGGCGGATTGGGCTCGCTGTTCCTCAGCGCCAACACGCAGGTCGCGGGCGGGCTCTCGGTCGCAGGCGTGATGATGTCCTCGGGCGCCACCGCGACGCTCGCGGTCGGGGGCTCGATCACCGTGGGCGGCACCGGGACCGACGCCTTCCCCAACCGCCTGCTCGCCAGCGGCGGCGCGCGGATGACCAGCGCGGGCGGCTCGATCGGCGGCGCGGCGGGCACCGCGGGCAGCGTCTTCATCCAGCGCGGCGGCACCTGGGATGCGGGCGCGAACGTCATCGACGTCGGCGCCTCGGGCGTGGGCGTGCTGCGCGTCTACAGCAGCCTCGTCGATGCCGTGTCCGAGATCAAGGCGAGCGAGATCGTCCTCGGCCGCAATGCCGGCGGCAACGGCAAGCTGCAAATCTGGGGCGACGACAGCGACGGCATCGTCACCGCCACGCGGGTCTTCGGCGGCGTCGGCGGCGGCAGCGTCGAGTTCGACAACTACAGCAGCACCGCGGCCTACGTCTTCGCCCCGCTCCTCTCCGGCAACCTCAGCACGACCTTCCTGCACGGCAGCACGACGCTGAGGGGCGTGAACGACTATACGGGCACGACGCTGATCAACGGCGGCACCGTGATCCTCGACGGGGCCAGCCTGACCAGGACCAACGTCACCGTCCAGAGGGGCGTCCTCGCCGGCAATGGCACAATCGGGGGAACGATCGGAGGCGGGGGCGCGGGCGGCGCCGTCACCTTCGCGGCGACCAACACCACGCTCAGGGGACAATCCGGGCAGTTGCTGACGATGGGCTCGCTGGCATTGGGCGACCAGACCGTGCTCGATGTCACCCTCGGCGCGCCGAGCACCACGGCGCTGTTCAACGTGACCGGCAACCTGACCCTCGACGGCAAGCTCAGCGTCACGAACGGGGGCGGCTTCGCCACCGGCTCCTATCGCCTGTTCGACTATGGCGGCGCGCTGACCGACAACGGCCTGGTCATCACCAGCCTGCCGGCGGGCTTCAACCCCGGCGACTGGTCGATCGCCGCGGACGCCGGCAAGGTCGATCTCCTCGTGCCCACCACCGGCGCGGGCGAGCAATATTGGGACGGCGCCAACATGACTCCGGGCAGCGTCGCCAACGGGCGCGGGGGTAATGGTACGTGGAATGCAGCCAACACCAACTGGACCAACCAGGCCGGCACGATCAATGCGCCCTGGGCAGGTGGCACCGCGGTTTTCGGACAATGTCCGGCCAACGCCTGCCCTATCGGCCCCGGAGCCACGACCCCGTCCTATAAAGTGACCGTGGATCCGGCCGGTGTCGGCGCGACCGGCATCCGCACCCAGGACGTGACCGTGACGCTGAACGGCGGGTCCGTGGCGCTGACCGGCGCGGCTGCGGCGATCGATGTCGTCCAGGCGAATGCCAGCCAGCCCCACTCGCTGACTGCCAACAACGAGATCACTGCGGCGGGGGATCTCGCCAAGACCGGGCTCGGCTCCCTGTTCGTCAATGCCAAGGTGCAGGTCGCCGGCAACCTGTCGGTCGAAGGCGTGATGATGTCCGCGGGGGCAGTCGCACCGCTGATCGTCGGCGGCACCGTCTCGGTCGGGGGCGCGGGAACCAATACCTTCCCCAACCGCCTGCTCGTCACCGGCGGCTCAAAGCTGACCAGCACCGGCGGCTCGGCCGGCGGCGCGGCGGGCACCGCAGGTGCCATCTACATCCAGCGCGGCGGCATCTGGGACGCCGGCGACAACACGATCGAGGTGGGCGCCTCGGGCGTCGGTCTGCTCAACGTCTACAGCAGCAGCCCGACCAACGTTTCGGAGATCAAGGCCAGTCAGATCGTGCTCGGCCGCAATGCCGGGGGCAGCGGCAAGCTACAGATCTGGGGCGATGCCACCAGTGGGGTCAGCGACGGAATCATCACGGCGCAGTCGATCGTCGGCGGCATCGGCGGCGGCGGCGTGGAGTTCGACAACCGCGGGAGCGGCGTGAGCAGCCCGAGCCATGTCTTCGCCCCACTGCTCTCGGGCAATCTCGGCACGACGTTCCTGAGCGGGAGCACAACGCTCAAGGGAGTGAACGACTACACGGGCGGAACCCTGGTCAACGGCGGAACGCTGGTGCTCGACGGTGCGGCCCTGACCCACACGTCGGTTACGGTGCAGAGCGGCGTGCTTGGCGGCAGCGGCTCCATCGCCGGCGCGGTGACGGTATCCGCCAACGGCATTCTGGAAGGGCGTTCGGGCCGAAAGCTGACCATGGGCAGCCTCGCGCTCGACGGCGCGTCCCGGATCGAGGTCGCGCTGGGCGCGCCTTCGCCGACGGCGCTGTTCGACGTCCTCGGCAACCTGACGCTCGCGGGCACGCTCAACGTCACCGACGCGGGCGGCTTCGGCACGGGGGTCTATCGCCTGTTCGACTACGGCGGCACGCTGGCCGGCGCCGGGCTCGGCATCGGCACCCTGCCGGCCGACGCCAGCGGCGAGGTGCAGACCTCGGTCGCCCATCAGGTCAACCTCGTCGTCAACGGCACGCCGGGGCCCGGCCCGGTGCCGACGATCCAGTTCTGGAACGGCATGACGACCGTGGCCGACGGCACGATCCACGGCGGCTCCGGCACCTGGACCGCCGGCCCGACGACCAACTGGACCGACGCCAACGGCGCGACCGCCAGCGCCTGGAGCGGCAACTTCGCCGTGTTCCAGGGCGGCCGCACGACGACCAACGGCACGGTCCAGGTCGATGCGGGCCAGGGCGCGATCTCGACGACCGGGATGCAGTTCATCGGCACCGGCTGGAGCGTGACCGGCAGCCCGATCGCGCTCAACGGCGCGGACGGCGCGACGACCATCCGCGTCGGCGACGGCTCGGCGGCGGGCGCGAACGACTATGCCATCATCCGTTCCGCGCTCACCGGGGCGACCCGCCTGGTCAAGGACGACCTCGGCAAGCTGATCCTCACCGGACAGAACACCTATTCGGGCGGCACGACGATCGCGGCCGGGACGCTCCAGATCGGCAACGGCGCCACCCAGGGCTCGATCCTCGGCGACGTGGTCGACAACGGGACGCTCGCCTTCGCCAATACCGACAGCACCACCACCTTCGGCGGCCGGATCACCGGCAGCGGCGCGGTCCGGCTGATCGGCGGGAGCGTGGTCTATACCGCCGACAATGCCTATGCCGGCGTGACGACGATCCAGAACGGCGCCTCGCTCAGCCTGGGTAGCGGCGGCACGACGGGCGCGATCACCGGCGACCTGGCCGACGACGGCGAGCTGGTCTTCAACCGCTCGAACGGCCTTACCTATGGCGGCAGGATCGGCGGGGCGGGCGCCCTGCGCCAGATCGGCGCGGGCAAGACCGAGCTGACCGGCGATTCCAGCGCCTTCACCGGCACGACTACGATCGAGAACGGCGTGCTGGCCGTCAACGGCAAGCTCGGCGGCGTACTGACCATCCGCTCGGGCGGCCGCCTGCAAGGCTCCGGCACGGTCGGCAATGTCACGGTCGGCGGCACCCTGGCGCCGGGCAACTCGATCGGCACGCTCAACGTCGGGTCGATCACCTTCAGCGCCGGCTCGATCTACGAGGTCGAGGTCAACGCCCTCGGGCAGTCCGACAGGATCCAGGCCTCGGGCACGGCCACGATCAACGGCGGCGCGGTGCAGGTGCTGGCGGGCACGGGCGACTATGCCGCGGCCACGACCTATACGATCCTCACCGCCAATGGGGGACGGACGGGCACCTTCACCGGCGGCGTGACCAGCAACCTCGCCTTCCTCGATCCCTCGCTCAGCTACGACGCCAACAACGTCTATCTGACGATGACGCGCAACGACATCGGCTTCCAGAACGTCGGCCTGACCCGCAACCAGATCGCGGCGGGCAACGGGGTCGAGAGCCTCGGCGCGGGCAATCCGATCTACCACGCCGTGCTGAACCTGTCGGCCCCGCAGGCGCGCGATGCCTTCGACCTGCTCTCGGGCGAGATCCACCCTTCGCTGCGCACGGTGCTGTTCGAGGACAGCCGCTATGGCCGCGAGGCGGTGCTGCACCGGCTGGAGCGCGCGGGCGAGCCCGGCCTCGCCCTCT
>CALLNA010000002.1 GCA_938005655.1 uncultured Novosphingobium sp. | reverse complement strand
TGACCTTGGCCTCGTTCTTGTCGGCGGCGATGCCGGTGATGAGCTGGCGTTCCATATCCGAGTCCTTAGAAATTTCGGCGAGTTCCTCGTCGCCGACGATCATCGTGCCGGGAATGCTGTCGGCGGAAGGGGCGTTCTCGTCGATGAACGAGGAGAGCACCTGCACCCGCACGCCTTCCTTCATCGCCAGGCTGACCGAGCGGGTCTGGAGCACCTTCGACCCGACCGAGGCCAGTTCCAGCATTTCCTCATAGGTCACCATCGGCAGCTTGCGCGCCTTGGCGACGATGCGCGGATCGGTGGTATAGACCCCGTCGACGTCGGTGTAGATGTCGCAGCGGTCGGCCTTGACCGCCGCCGCCACGGCCACGGCCGAGGTGTCCGAGCCGCCGCGACCCAGCGTGGTCACGCGGCCGTCCTCGGTCCGGCCCTGGAAACCGGGGATCACCGCGATCTCGCCCGCGGCCATCGAGGCGAGCATCTCCGGGCAGTCGATCGTCCCGATCCGCGCCTTGGCATGGGCGTCGTCGGTCAGGATCGGCAGCTGCCAGCCGAGCCACGAGCGCGCCTTGCAGCCCAGCGCCTGGAGGTGCATCGCGAGCAGGCCGGACGTCACCTGCTCCCCGCTCGCCACGACCACGTCGTACTCCGCGGGATCGTAGAGCGGGTTCGCCTCGCGGCAGAAGTTCACCAGGCGGTCGGTCTCGCCCGACATCGCCGAGACCACCACGGCGACCTCGTGGCCGGCTTCCTGCTGCCGCTTCACGATGCCGGCGACGCGGCGGATGCGCTCGGTGCCGGCCATCGAGGTGCCGCCGAATTTCATCACGATCCGGGCCAAGGGGAAAAGCTCCTGCAATCTGTTTGCGGACCGCCCGACCGGAGTGGGCCAGGTCGGGGTTGGGTCCGGGCGGGCGCCCTGTTAGGGATGAGGGATGGCTATTGCAACCACCGCAACCATCCGCCCCGAGGAAGCCGCCCATTTCGGCAAGCTGGCCGCCGACTGGTGGGACCCGAAGGGCGCCTCGGCCATGCTCCACCGGCTCAACCCGGTGCGCCTGGGCTTCGTCCGCGACGCGATCGACGCGCACTGGCAGGGCGATTCGCGCGCCGCGAAGCCGCTGGCCGGAAAGCGCGCGCTGGACGTCGGCTGCGGCGCCGGCCTGCTGTGCGAGCCGCTCGCCCGGCTCGGCGCCGAGGTGACGGGGGTCGACGCGGCGGAGGAGAACGTCGCCGCCGCGCGCCTCCACGCCGGAGGCGCGGGGCTGACGATCGCCTACCGGCACGGCGACGTCGCGGAGCTGGGGCTGACCGGCTTCGACCTCGTCACCGCGATGGAGGTGATCGAGCACGTCGCCGACAAGGCGGCCTTCGTCCGCGCGCTCAGCGGCGCCCTGGCGGCTGACGGCCTGATGGTCCTCTCCACCCCCAACCGCACCCCGCAGTCGCGCCTGCTGCTGGTCGAGGGCGCGGAGCGGCTCGGGGCGATTCCGCGCGGCACCCACCACTGGGACGACTTCGTCACCCCCGAGGAGCTGTCCGCCCTGCTGACCGAGGCGAACCTGATCATGGGCGAGCCGCGCGGCATCGCCTGGTCGCCGGGCAAGGGCCTGCACCTGTCGGACAACCTCGCGCTGAACTACATCGTCACCGCGACCCGGTCGTAGCGCGCTTCCGTTTTTTCCGTTCATGTTCGGGTCATCCCGGCTTGTCTCAAGGCCGTTTTCTCCCCATTGAGCGAGCGGCCCCGGAGGAAGCGGCGTGAACAGCCAGGCAGACGCACGATCCGGCCCCTTCCGCACCGCGGTCCTCGCCCTCCTCGGCCTGGCGCTGGTGCTCGCGCTCTATCCGCTGATCCGCGCCTTCTTCGACTTCGAGATCGACTTCAACGAAGGCTGGAACGGCTACTTCCAGCTTCGCGCCCTGGCCGGGCTGCCGCTCTATTCCGGCTATTCACCCTTCTTCGCCAACAACTATCCGCCGCTGTCGTTCTACCTGGTCGGCGCGCTGGGCAAAGTAGTGGGCGATCCGGTGCTGGCCGGACGGCTGGTCTCGCTGGCCGCGCTGGCGGCCATCGCCGGGGCCTGCGGGGCGATCGTCCGTTCGGCGGGCGGCGGGCGGTGGGAGCGCTGGCTGGCGATCGCCACCTGCGTCCTGCTGTTCGCGGCCTTCGCCGTCGACTATCTCGGGATGAACGACCCCCAGCTCCTCGGGCAGGCCTTCGCCACCTGGGCCTTGGCGGTTCACCTGGGCGGAGCGCCGAGCGCGCGGCGGACCCTGCTCGCCGCCGGGCTCGTCGCGGTCAGCGTCCTGATCAAGCACAACCTGGTCCTGGTCCCGCTGCTGATCACCGCCGACCTGCTGCTGCGCGGCACGGGCCGGACGCGCGCCGCGTGGTTCGCCGGCGGGATCGCCCTGGCGGCGCTCGCCGCGGGGCTGCTCTACGCCTGCGCCGGATCGGCGCCCTTTACGATGATCCTCGCCCCGCGGACCTGGGAGGTCGACCGCGCCTTTCTCTTCACCGTCGAGATCCTCGGCCGCTACCAGGCGCCGATCGCAGTGGTCGGCGCCGGGCTCTACGCCGCGCGGCGGCGGCGGCCGGCGGGGCTGATCCTCGCCTACCTGATCGCCGCCATCGCACTCGGCGCGGCGTGGAGCGGCGGGGCGGGGACCGACATCAACGTCTTCTTCGACCTCTCGATCGCGCTGGCCATCGGCGCCGGCCTCGCCGCCGTCGAGCTGCGCGAGCGCGGCTTCGGCCCCCGGATGCTCGCGCTGTTCGCCCTGCTCGCCAATGCCGGGGCGCTGTTCTTCGCGCCCGAGGCGCTGGGCCGCTTCGGCGTCGACCTGGCCGGCGACATGGCCGACCGCGCCCGGCTGTTCCGCGAGGACCGGGCCTGGCTGGCGGCCCGCACCGGCCCGGTCGTCTGCCAGTCGCAGCTTCTCTGCCTGCGCAGCGGCAAGCCGATGCTCTACGACAGCTTCAACGCCACCCAGGAGATGCGCTTCGGCCGCCTGCCCAAAGACACCCTGACCGGGATGCTCGCCCGCCGCGAGGTCGCCGTGGTCCAGATCAGCGACCTGCCGGCGCGTACTCCCAACGACCCGCCCGGGGTCCAGGCCTATCCGCCGCGCTTCGTCAATTTCGACGACGACGTGTTCGCCGCGCTCGACCGCTACTACCGGCTCGCCCGCGTCGGCGTCTCGGGCCGGTTCTACGTCCCGAAGGAAATGCCATGAGCGAAGCCAACAAGCAGGCCGCCAGGGCCTTCCTCGAAGCTTCGGCCCGGCACGATCCCGGCCCGATCGCCGACCTGCTGCACGCGGAGGCGACCTACTGGACCGCCGGCACCCCGCGCCTCTTCGCCTATGCCGGCACCCGCTCCAGGGCCGAGATCGTCGCCTACATGGCGACGCCCAGCATCTTCGTCGGCGGCGCGAGCGTGGAATTCGGCGCGGTTACGGCGGAGGACGACCGCGTCGCGATCGAGGCCGTCACCAGCGGCACGACGGCGGACGGGCGGCATTACCGCAACGCCTATCACTACCTGTTCGCCTTCCGCGACGGGAAGATCGCCGCCGTGAAGGAATACCTCGACACCGCCGCCGCGGCCGAGTTCTTCACCCGCTGAGCGCGGCGTCCCATTCCTCGGGCCTGAAGCCGACCAGCAGCCCGCCCGGATATTCGACGATCGGCCGCTTGATCGTGCTGGGGTTGGCCGCCATCACCGAGACCGCCTTGGCCGCGTCCAGCCCGTCCTTGTCGGCCTCGGGCAGCTTGCGGAAGGTCGTGCCGGCGCGGTTGATGACCTTCTCCCACCCGGCCTGCCGCTGCCATTCGGCCAGCTTGGCGGGGTCGGCCCCCGCCTTCTTGTAGTCGTGGAACTGGTAGGCGATGCCTTTGCCGTCCAGCCAGGCGCGCGCCTTCTTCACCGTGTCGCAATTGGGGATGCCGTAGAGCGTGATCGTCATGCCCCGGTTCCTAGCCGGAGCGCGCGGCAATCGCCAGCCCATAGACTTTTCCGCCAAACCGCGACAAACGCCGCTGCATGAGCGTCAACATCTTCGGCCGCCTGCTGCGCTTCACCACCTGGGGCGAGAGCCACGGACCCGCGCTGGGCGCGGTGGTCGACGGCTGCCCGCCGGGGCTGGCGCTGAGCGAGGCGGACCTCCAGCCCTATCTCGACGCGCGGCGGCCGGGCCAGTCGAAGTTCACCACGCAGCGGCAGGAGCCCGACGCGGTGAAGATCCTCTCCGGCGTGTTCGAGGCCCCCGATGGAATCCAACGCACCACCGGCACGCCGATCAGCCTGATGATCGAGAACGTCGACCAGCGCTCCAAGGACTATTCGGAGGTCGCCAAGGCCTATCGCCCGGGCCATGCCGACTATGCCTACGACGCCAAGTACGGCTTTCGCGACTATCGCGGCGGCGGGCGCAGCTCGGCGCGCGAGACGGCGGCGCGGGTCGCGGCCGGCGGGGTCGCGCGGCTGGTGATCCCGGAGGTGAAGATCTACGCCTACGTCGCCGAGATCGGCGGCGACGCGATCGATCCCGACCAGTTCGACTTCGACGAGATCGGCAACAACCCCTTCTTCTGCCCCGACGCCGAGGCGGCCAAGCGGTGGGAGAAGCTGGTCGACGAGGCGCGGCTGGCCGGCTCCTCGCTCGGCGCGGTGGTGGAATGCGTGGCCAGCGGCGTGCCCGCCGGCTGGGGCGCGCCGCTCTACGGCAAGCTCGACGCCGACCTCGCCGCGGCGATGATGGGGATCAACGCGGTCAAGGGCGTCGAGATCGGCGACGGCTTCGCCGCCGCGCGCCTGACCGGCGAGCAGAACGCCGACCCGATGCGGCCGGGCAGCGCGGGCGGCCCCGAATTCCTCGACAACCACGCGGGCGGGATCGCCGGCGGCATCTCGACCGGGCAGCCGGTGGTGGTGCGCGTCGCCTTCAAGCCGACCAGCTCGATCCTGACGCCCGTGGAAACCGTTACCCGAGAGGGCGAGGCGACCGAGATCCGCACCAAGGGCCGTCACGACCCCTGCGTCGGCATCCGCGGCGCGCCGGTGGTCGAGGCGATGATGGCGCTGGTGCTGGCAGACCACAAGCTGCTGCACCGGGGGCAGACCGGGCGCTAGATGTGGAGCCTCAAGAGGCTGTCCGATCCCGATTGAACCACCCGTTCCCTCATTGTCACCCTATTATTGAACCATCCGTCCCTTGATCGTCACCCTGAACTCGTTTCAGGGTCCATGGTGCAACGCCTGCCGTTTCCCGCAACCGTCGTCCTGTCGGCACGGGCGCGCCATGGATGCTGAAACAAGTTCAGCATGACGGGTGAGGATTCGATCAAGGGCAGGTGGGGCGCTAGGTCGGAGCAGCCGGTGCGCTACCGGCCCCGCTTCAGCACGATATAGAGCGCCCCCGCCCCGCCGTGGCGCGGATGGGCCGGCCTTACCGCCGCGATCCTGCCGGCGTGGGCGCCCGCCGCCAGCCAGTCGAGCACCTTGGCCCGGATCACCCCGCGCCGCGCCCCGCGCGAGGCGTGGTCGTCGCTCGGGCGCGGCTTGCCGGTGATCAGCAACAACACCCGCGCGCCCTGGGCCAGCGCCTGGGTCAGGCCGTGGTCGAGCCGGGCATGGGCCGAATCGAGCGTATGACCGTGGAGGTCGAGGGTGAAGTCGGGCTGGACCACGCCCCGGCCGAGCTTGCGGTCCCAGGAGGAGTCGAGGGTGCTCCGGTCCAGCGGGCGGACGTCCCCGGAACGAGGCGGGGGACCGCCCGCGGCGCGGGTGGCGGCGGGGGCGATCGGCTTGACGCGCTTGGGCGGCGATGCGCCAAGAGGCGCTCCCCCTCCATCAGCCTGCGGCTGGTCGCCCTCCCCGCCCCGGGGAGGTTTCCTGCGGCCGCGCATCGGGGTCACCGTCGCGGCGACGCGCTTCCACAGCTCCGCCTCGTCGGGGCTCAGCGGCCTTCCGGGGCGTTTCATTCCTCGGGCGGCGGGGGCGCGTGCAGCCGCGCCAGGGTGCCGAGCGGCAGCAACAGCACGGCCCGGCCGCGCCCGCTCATCCCGCCGGCCACGGTGCGGGCCTGCTCGCCCGCGCCCCAGAAGCTGTCGAAGCGGTTGGCGCCCTTGATCGCGCCGCCGGTATCCTGGGCGATCCACAGGCCGTTCGCCTCGGGCCGGTCGAGGTCGAGCCAGACCGGCGCGCCGAGCGGAACGAACATCGGGTCCGCCGCGACGCTGGCCCGGGGCCGGACCGGCACGCCGAGCGCGCCCAGGGGGCCGTCGCCGGTCAGCTCGCGGAAGAAGACCCAGCTCTGGTTCTCGCGCATCAGCGCCCGGCCTTCCTCGGGCCGCTCACGCAGGAAGCGCATGATGCCCTGCATCGAGCCGGGGTACTGCCCCTCGCCCTCGCCGATCAGGCCGCGCTCGCGCATCAGGCCGCCGAGCGCCACGTAGTCGCGCCCGTTCTGCCCGGCATAGCCGATCCGCATCACCGAGCCATCGGGCGCGCGCAGGCGGCCCGAGCCCTGGATCTGGAGGAAGAAGAACTCGACCGGATCGGCCGCCCAGGCGATCTCCAGGCCCCTGTTCGCCAGGGCCCCGTCCTCGATCGCGGCGCGGTCGTAATAGGGCACGAAGGCCCCGCTCTCGTCGTAGCGGCCGAGCGGCGGACGCCCGACCCGCTCGGCCTCGGGCATCTCGGCCGGCCAGGCGCGGACCAGGTCCGGCGGCGGGGCATAGACCGGCACGTCGAAGCCCGGCTCGTGGGTGCGCGAGCCGGCGATCTCGGGCTCGTAATAGCCGGTGACGAAGGCCTTGCCGTCGCCGACCACGGCGGTCTCGAACCACAGCGCGAAGAACCGCGCGGCGTCGGGCTCGGGCCAGGTCTCGGCCAGCTCGCAGACCTCGGCCCAGTCTTCGGGCCGGGTCAGGCCGCTGACGTCGTCGCGCTTGAGCAGCTTGGGGCAGCTTTCACGGAAGGAGACCAGCGCAAGGTCGGCCTTGACCCCGTTCGGCCCGGCAAGGTCGAGGCTTCCGAGCGGCGGCCCCGGAACGACGCCGAGCTGCGCCGCGCCCGCGGGCGGCGGAGCGATAGGCGGCGATGGAGCGGCGAGCGGCGGAAGCTCGGGCGAGGTTTGGGTCTGGGCGCGCGCCGGGAACGCGAGCATGGCCAGTCCGGCAAGCAAGGCCAGCCTGCACCCGCCCCCCCGGATCACGGCATCAGCCCTCGTCGGTTTCGTCGAGCAGCCAGTCCGGGTCCGTCGAGGTGACGTTCCGGCTGAAGGTCCAGGCGTCGCGCGCCTCGACCGCGTCGTCGAGCGAGCCGGCGATCACGTTGCCGTCCGCATCGCGCGTCACCGCGGCGATGTCGGCGACGAAGCCGATCGTGATCCGGGCGAGCGGCGCGTCGTAGGACGCGGCGACGATCGTCGCCTCGTCGATGCGGACCAGGCGGTTCTCCAGCGTCTCGCCGGCGGCGAGACGCGCATCGATGGCGCTGGCGAAGGCTTCGTGGACGTCGCGGTCGCAGAGCTGGGCCAGCTCCGCCTTGTCGCCGCGCCAGAAGGCTTCGAGGATCATGCGGTAGGCGCCCTTGGCCCCTTCGAGGAAGGCGAAGGCGTCGAACCGGCGGTCGGCCGCGGCGATGTCGCGCAGGCCGCGCTCCACCGCCGGCATGACCTGCGGCAGGTCGCGCGGGCGGGCCGGCTGCTGGACGCGGTCGGCGGGCCGGT
>CALLNA010000001.1 GCA_938005655.1 uncultured Novosphingobium sp. | reverse complement strand
CCGACCGGCACGGCTTGCAGCCGGTGATGCGCCTCACCGCCAACGGCGTCGCGCGCGCCACGATCGGCGTCAACCAGCCGGTCGCCCTCGCCGCCAGGCTGGAGATGCCGCCGAAGACCGGCCAGATCGTCCAGTATAGCTGGACCATCGACGGCAAGGCCGATCCGATGACCGTCCTCGCCAAGCCCGAACCGCTGGTCCAGGCCGATCGCACGATCACCTTCGACAATCCGGGCACCTACGTCGTTCGCCTGACCGTGAACGGGCAGCGTGACGGACTGGTCAATCCGGCCAACCAGACGCTCCTCAATAACTTCCAGGAAGTCCGCGTGGTCGTGCAATAGACGCCTCGCATCGGAGCAATCCGGCGAGCAACCCTCTCCCCGCCGCCGATTCCCCGCGGCGGGGGGACTCCTATCTGGCCATGCCCTGGACGAAGGCGAGGGCGCTTTTGGCGTGGCCGGCATAGTCCATGTCGTCATTGACGAAGGCGATCTTGCCCGAGGGGGCCACCACGTAGGTGGTGCGGGTATTGAACATGGCGCCGTCGTTGACGTCGAACCCGTTGACCAGGCTCTCGTCCGCCCGGGCAAGGGGGACCTTGGCGGCGCATTCCTCGGCCGAGAACCGCGCCAGCGTGTCGAGCGAATCGCGCGATATGCCCACCACGCTGGCCCCGGCGGCGCGGAAGGCGTCGATATTCGCGGCGAAGTCCCGGCATTCGGGCGCGTCGGTGAAGGCGGAGGGGAAGAAGAAGATCACCACCGGGCCTTTCTGCCGCAATTCGGCCAGGGCCACGGTCATGCGCGTGCTGCCCTGGGCGCCGTCGATGGAGAAGTCGGGAGCGGAATCGCCCACGGCGAGGGCGGCCGCGGCCGGATTGGCCGCAACGAGGGACAGGATCGCGGCGGCGGCGGCGAGGACGGGCTTCATGCGGTTCTCCTTTCCCTCCTGCCTAGCCATTTTCCGCGCGAAAGACGATGGAGCCCGATAATGATGCCCGAATCGCCGATCCCACCCTTGCTGTTGGCGGACTCCCGCAATCGGGGCATGGTGCGCCGGCAAGGCGGGCGCATCGGGTCGTTCGCGCAGCCGTCGGGGCCGGACCAGTGACCGCAGCGAAAATTCCGCAAGCCACAGCCCAGCGCCGCAACCGGGGCTTCCAGCAGACCCACAGCGAGCTGATCGAGACGGCGGTCCGCCTGATCTCGGAACGCGGCATGGAAGCCCTGTCGATCGCCGCCCTGGCGCGCGCGGCGGGGCTCAACCGGACCACGATCTACTATCATTTCGAGAGCCGCGAGGCGCTGCTCGCTGCGGTCAAGGACTGGTCGGGCGAGGAGATCGTAAGGGGCATGGACCTCTCCTCGCCGCGGATCGACCGGATCAGCGGGATCAGCCGCTTCGTGCTCGACAATCCCGAGCTGATCAAGCTGTGGATCGACGACTTCATCGACGCGGGCGACATCCGCGGCAGCTATACCTGCTGGGACGATCTTGTCGCGGGCGTCGCGCAGAAGTTCGCCGCCTCGGGCCAGGACGTCGATGCCGAGGTCTATTGCGTCATGCTGCTGACGGCGGCGATCATCGGGCCAAGGGTGTTCCAGAAGGGGGTCGCGCCCGGGCTCGATCCGGAAGTAATCGCGGGACGATTCATGCGCGAGCACCTCCGGGCCTTGAAGCGGGACGGCCTCATATGAATTTCGACAGATATGTTGAAAAAGTATCCGCCGGGCGCTAGCATGGCGGGGAAAGGATTCTTGATATGAGCGGCATTCTTCCTCCCGGCTACGAGACGCTGGACCCCTTCGCCGCGCGCTTGGCGGTCGCGGGATCGAACGAACGGGCCCTGCTGCGCGGCAGCAGCACGGCGGAGGAGCGCCAGGCGTTCTACGATGCGGTCCGGGACCGGGTCGGGCCGGCGCTGGACGAGCTGGACCGCAAGCCGCTGGCCGAGCTGACCGAGCAGGAGGAGCGCCTGCTGCGCCTGCTGCTCAGCTTCGCTCACGTCGCCCTGGCGGTCGAAATCCAGGGCGCCGACGAGGCCCGCCACGCCGAGCTGCGCGCGCACATGCCGATCACCCGCAGCCCGGCGGACGCGATCGCCTGACCCCGATCAGGCGGCCGCCGCCTCGCGCTGCCGCCAGGCCTGGACCCGGGCGTCGACCGCCTGGAACAGGTGCCGGCAGAGCACCTCCTGCTCCTGGAAATGGATGTGCTCCAGCGCGCCGCTGGCGAGGCCGCGCTGGCCAGCCTCGATCACGCCGCGGTCC